>CAZTSA010000056.1:0-8866 GCA_964616885.1 uncultured Clostridia bacterium | reverse complement strand
CCGCTACTCCATTCTTAACTGGAGTTAAACTGGGTCCCCATTCGTCTTTATCCTCCTCCAGGGATTTCTCATTATCGTCATTCAAGACATAAGAAGTATTGATACTAAAATTTTGTCGCAATTTCACCTTTTCCTGTATCCCATAGACATAACGTGAAAAAGTCCCATTAGTAGAAGATGAGCCCTCGACTGCCTCTTCCGAACGGGCAATCACGATACTGGTAGAGAACCTACCCGTCTCATTAACTATTGCACCTCCCAGCGCACCCAACCCGTATAAAGTGAGCGAGGAGAAACTGGGCATAATGTCCCCTGCCGATAAGTTAAAAAGCGAGCTATAATAGTTGAACAGGATGGTATCCAAATCAAAAGTATTATCAATGGTATGGTATGTGTACACATTTAATGAAAAAGCCCTATCAAAGAATTGGCCAATTAAATTCAGGCTCATATTGCCTGTATAATCTTTCCATTCCTCACGAGAACTGTTCTCATAAGAGGCAATAAAATTTCCACCAACCTTAAATGGCGAGGGTGCCCTCGGGACTACGGTAATTGGCACAACGCTAAAATCGTAATAGTCGCTGGATAGGATAATCTCCTTTGAATAGGTGAGAAAAATTCTCCAATAGTAAGTGCCAGAATAGTTCCCAGGAACCTGAAAGGGAATGTAAAGTGAGACAGTCCCTCCAGCTTCAACCTCCACCTTACCTCTCACAGAGTCAGTCTTCGTCAGATAGTTCTTTTCGGCATCGTAGATTTCGGCTCTCAAGGAGTATTCCCCGACTATCCATTTCTCTGTCCCTGTGTTTACCAGGATTATCTGAAAAGTCAGTTTCTCTCCTGCTTTAACCGGATAAGGCGAAGGGACTGCCAACTGAACCTTTCCCACAAAAGAGCCTAAAGCGCTGGAAGGCAAAAAGAATAAAAAAATATAGGAAAATAGAGAAAAGATAAAAAAGTGAAAAAGCGAATTGTAACGCTTCAATTCTATTTGCTTTTGAACGCCTCTGTACCAAGACAAGAGGTAAGGTTATTTAAGAATAACAGAGTGTTATTCTCTATTTTTTCATTTTAAATTATCATATTTTATAGATTATGTCAATAAAAAAGCCCTGTATTCCCGAATACAAGGGCATATTTTCGCGTAAGGAAATTCCCCGGCAATGAGTAAACTATCTCTTGAATTTTAACCTCAGGGTCTTCTTTCCCTCCTTATCTTCAATCTCCAGAATCAAATCTTTCTCCTTTGCAGGAGCTATATTAATATTGACAATTGCTGAATTGAGGTCAGAATATGTAGCCGAAATAGTCAATTTCTCAGAACGGGAATCTTTCAACATAACCTCTCTCCTGCCTCTTTCCAATACAACTCTTGCCGGAAAAGTCCCCCAGCTTTTCCCTCCATCCAACGAGAACTGGACTGTCCCCGATATAGAGGTCAGGGGAACTTCCTCTTCAAAGTCAAAGTTTCGATTGCCATCGCCACCCAGAGCCTCGATAGTAAGCCCAAAGGGGACACCAGCTATTTGTTCTAAAGATTCCACTTCTAAATTTAGACTTCCTTTTATTTCCACTTCTTCCTGCCATTTAGGCTCGAGTTCAAGGTCGACTTCTTCTGGCGGCTGCGGAGCCTGCTTCGGCCCCACCACCGTCCTTTTAGACTCGGTTAATGTCACACTTCCCAGCTCATTCCAAACCTCCACAATCCCTTTATACACGAGAAAGGTGGCAAGCTTATCCTTTTTTACTTTTGTATTGAATTCTGTTCCTCTCACAGCAGCCACTGCTACTGGCGTATGCATCTCAAACTTAACGCCCTCCACCATTATCTTTGAGAAAATCTCACCAATAAGGAGGTCTATGGCATTTTTCATCTCCCTCTCTTCTGTTATCTGGATGGTAAAAGTAGAATTTTCATTAATCTTCAATTCTATGCCGTTAGCGAAAGTAATTGCCGCTTTAGAATTTGGACCTGTCTTCAACTGGTCGCCCTCGTAGAGGAACTTCCCATTTCTTGCTTCTATCCACTCCTCAGTTCCGTAAGGCAGAACCATCAAGGTCCCCGAGACAGAAGTGACAATAGCCGCCACATTGGTTTTCTCCTGAGCCCAACAGTCGGGAGGGTACGTCTGAAGAAATGAAAAAACAAGCAAGAATGTCACTGATAAGCAGAATAGCTGAAATAACTTTCCTTTTTTCCACTCGTTCACTTTTTGCACCTCTTTGCCACCTTGCTACTTCACCACTTCTATTTCCGCACCGACAACCTTTGCTTTACCCTGTTCAATCTTCATCAATTCTTCGCCGATATCTCCTTCGGGAATGAGCGTTACTTCGCTAAGAACATAACCTTCTAGTTCCTTTAAAATGTCCAAATCCTTTATGAACTTTTTAATAATGCTCCAGACTTCGGCCAGTTGATAAACTTTATATTCCAAAGTCAAGGTAAATATCTTAGTAAGCATATTATTCTTCATATTATCATCAGGAAAATCTATTGCCGCACTGACAGTGACAACCTTTTCTTTAGTCTCTCCGCCCAAAAACTTAAGAGTCTTTGTCTCTCCAATATTAATGAAATCCAATACTTGGTGGGGAACAAGCGCCACGCCATTTACATAGAGATTGACACGGGTATTGGAAATGGCCATCCCTCCCTGATTCTTTATCAAGACATCAAATTTTAGCTCGCTTGCTGTGCTTTCCTCGTCTAGAATAATGTCAGTCACACCCAAATCTTTCGTAGTCGGTGCCGGAGCCGTCTCTTTCAAAGTGAAGGAAAAGGGAATGGGCGTTTTTGCCACCACATTTCCTTCATTATCCAGCCCCTCCACTTTCCACCAATAGACAACGCCTCCTGCCAATTTCTGGCGAGGATCTTGAGGACTCATAGGATATTGGAAGTAGGTGGCTTGCGGGTCGGGATATTCGCCTTTCCCCGTCTGGAAAAGAGTGTTATAGAATCCCTTGTCGTCATCAACATAGACCCTGTATTTTGTAGCGCCGGAGGAGACCCACCTAAAAATCAAAGGCTTATCAATCAAGTCCCTGGCTCCGTCTGCTGGATAGGAGAGAGTAATAGAAGGTGAATAGACGTAAAAGGCCAGGTATTTTACGGCAGGAAGAACGCTACTCTCAGCACCGGGAAATACTTTTGCCTCGTAGAGGTACCTGCCCGGAGTCTTGTAGAATTGTCGAATCGGTATATTCTTTATGCTGGAACCTGCTAAACCAGGATTTCCCACGGCGGAATTACCTGTGTGTGCGAACACTCGTTCCTTTTCTGGACCATAAACATAAAACTCAAATCTTATTTTATCCACAAGGCTCAAATTGTAACAGGTAACGGAAAAAGTAATATTTTCAGTTGCGGAGAAAGTCGTTCGCGGACTGCCTGCAGAATCGAAAATAGAAATATCTTTAATTTCTATAGATGCAGAACTGGCTGTGGGTAGATCTGCCCGACTAAAAGCTGCCAAAACTGCTGCAAGCAAAATTGAAAGACCCGTGCTTGTCACTCTTCTATTTATCTTTTCCATTTCTTCACCTTATCAATGCCATTCTCTTTACTACTTTCTTACTCCCGTTGCCACCTTTCTCCTTCACTTCCACCATATAAAGGTAAATGCCGCTGGCAATTTCCTTACCGGATCTGTTCTTACAATCCCACAAGAACTTATAAATAGGGGCATCGGTTCTATCTATCTCATTATCCTCAACCTTTCTCACCAGTTCACCAGCAATATTATAAATCTTAATCTCAGCTTCCGGGTCGGTATATCCGCAGTAATATCTTATCGTAGTTGAACCGCCTCTTGCTGGATTGGGATAGTTGAACACTGTCTCTTCAGGTATGACACCAAATGCGAAGTCAACTCGCAGAGTCTCGCCCGCACTTAACTCCACAGTGCGGGAGTTGCTATAGACAGTTCCATTATAAGCGCGGGCAACGAATCTCCCAGGAAGTAGGTTGGGAATACCATAACTTCCGTCCATCTCTAAAGGAACTCTGACTATGACTTTGCCAATCTGCTCAAGTTCCACAAAGGCCATTCCATTACCAGGCGACAAACTCTTATCAATCCCTGACCGGCTTACTCTTTTGACCTCCCTTTCCACTCCGCTGACATTTCCAGCAATTGTCGCCAATTCATAATCTAACTCTAAAGTGAAGTCAAATGAATAAGAGGGTGCAAAGGTCTCCTTGGAAACGCTCGACTCAATTTCATTTGCCCTCCAGTTTGCCCGCACCAAATATGCATTTTGCTGTAGGAGGCCCACAATCTTATAATATCCCTTAGTATCAGTGATGGCACTGGAGACCAATTTTTCATCTTTCACTGCCCAAACGTCTACACCAGTGATTCCGGTTTCACCATCCGAGAGCGTAACTCTACCAGAGATTGAGGCAGAGTGCGTAGACGCACTCTCCGCTACACGCTGGGCAAAGATGTCGTAATCGCCCAGGTTACCTACACCCTGCCAGACAACGATTATCCCTGCAGAACCATCTTTCACAATCTGATGATTTCTTATCCCTGAGCCCTGGCAAACGAGAACCCCCGGGTAGCTGTTCCACACGGGCTCGCCATATCGGCCCCGCTTCGTGGCAAAAATCTGATCCTGGGTAGCCACAGGATCTTTTTCTATCCAGGCACCCACGCCTCCCCCCTGACTGTCGTTAACCAGCCGAGGATATTTTTGAATCTGGCTTCCTGTAGCAATCGGCATACACTCTCCAGTCCAATCTGGCCCGATATCAAAGTCTATTCCCTAGGCATAAATGTCACCATTAGGGTCAGCTCCTCTATCTTCCCAGGAAAAGATGGCTCCGATTACATTTCCTTCATAGATATGGCTGATAATGACCGGGTTACTCTGTTCTCCTACTATGTTACAGACAGGAATTCCATTGAAATCTCCAACTGGATTCTCCCACAGGCGAACTGCAGTGGAACTTATCCACTGGGCATAAATGTCACTATTACTATTCCTGTAGTCTGTCCAGGCTATGATTGCTCCTCCTGAACCATCGCTGACAATCTGTGGAATTTTCTGGTCAAGAGCGGCTACAGTTACGGTATTTCCATCAACCGCCCAACCCGGAGCCACTGTACCGTCATCAGCCTTCCTTTTCTGCGCATAAATATCAGAATTCGTATTACGAAAATCCTGCCAGGTGACGACTACATATCCCATCCCGTCGTTTATGATCTTTGGAAATTCTTTCGGCGCTGTACCGCTACTGATTATTACGCCTCCTCCCCACAGGGGAGCTCCAAACCCGTCCATTTTCTGTCCCCGGATCGAGTAGTTACTGGCGGTCTCATGCTGCCAGACCACGATAACTTCCCCCATACTGACATCAACAATGTCAGGACATTGTTCAGTTTCGGTTGTGGAGGCACTAACAGCTACTCCACCTGGCGGCCAACCTGGGTAAGCCCTGCCAGTGCCGCTACTTATCCTTAAAGCATATATATCCCAGTCTCCGTTACGATAATCCTGCCAGGCGATAATTGCTCCACCATAGCCGTCGCCAGCAACTACCGGTTCCACCTGGTTGCCCGGTTCGTTGCAGAGAATGGCAACACCGCCCCAGAGCAAAACGCCGTTATTGTTTACTCTCTGAGCATATATATCCCAATCCGTTCCACTATGTTGTTCCCAAACGATGATTGCACCGCCAGAGCCATCGCAAACCATTCTCATAGTTCCTATTTGGTCTCCAGGCTCTGTCCAGACCGGCACGCCCTGTGGATTCCAAGCTACCCAGCCATCAGCAAAGGTCGTGTTCCCTGAACTCGCCAGAAAGGCAAGAAATACTAGGACTGTGATTAAAACGGCTTTTTTCATCTTTTCTAACACCATTCCATATTTCGCTAGATCTTTATCGTCAAGGATATTCTGTGCGTATTCCCTAAGTCCCCATAAGGAACCCACACATAATCTATTGCCATCCTCTTCCAGACAAATCCTGCTCCTGCGGAAAGTCCGGAAAGAGCGTTAAGGTCCTTTATGGTATTGGTTTTATACCCCACCCTCGCCGCTAATTCAATGTCTTTCATCTTCCCATAAACGAACTCAGTGCCAAAATGTCCATTGGGGACATTATCTATAGGAGCATTGACATCAAAGGCTAAAGTGAGCCTGGATTCGATTGATTTCAATTCCAGCATTCTTGCTACGCCTGCTTTTATGTTTAGAGGTAATGGGTCACTCTCTTTGATAAACTTTATCCCGGGGCCGATATTCTGCACGGCAAATCCCAACTGTAACTTCCCTTGGGAAACTTTTCGTCTCGGACCAGACAGGATATAAAGCAATCCGATGTCCACCGCGCCGCTCCACGCTGTTTCATCTTCTATTCTCTGGTGAATTAGCTTAAGGTTGGCGCCAATACAGACTGACTTGCCAACTTTACGGGCGTAGGCTCCTGCCACAGCAATATCATACGCTGCAAAAGTACCTTCTGGCTCTATAGTCTCAGTGGTTCTCTCCTCAAGACCAGTCGTATAAAGGGCCATCACACTGGCCCCAAAACTATGAACTCTCTTCTCCGATTTGATAGGCTGAACATACCCCAAAAATTCGTATCTTATACCTTCTACCCACTCGCTGTGCATAGCAGTAATTTCTCTATCCTCCAGTTGAGCGAGCCCAGCAGGGTTCCAGTAGGTAGTATTGGCATCATCAGCAACAGCCACGAAAGCGGCTCCCATTGCCACAGGACGCGCACCTGCCTCAATCTTCAAGAAAGTGGCTCCAGTTGTGCCTGCTTCGTCTCTGGAAAAGATTCCGGCCGAACTTGAAGAAACAACCAACAAAAGAGACATACCAAGGAGTAGAAACAAACAAATTAACTCGTTTTTTCTTCCCATTCTTCCCCCTTTTCAATATTAAGTATAATACGGATATTGCGATATTTCAGTGACTAAAGTCACAAAAAAGTAGCCTGTCGCTTTTATGTTTATTATACCATAAGAATTTACGCCCGTCAGTGACTAAAATCACAAAATGAGTCGGCTCGACAGCTCATGCCTCTCAATAGAGCATCCTCTTCAATTCTTCCTTGTTAATTATCGTTATATAGTGCTTTTCTACCTCTATGCAATTTGCTTTCCTGAAATCGTTCAGTATCCTACTCACGACTTCCCTGGCAGTTCCTACCATTTCAGAAAGTTCCTGGTGGGTTAATTCCATATCAAGCTTTATCCCCTTTTCTGTCTTGACACCGTGTTTTTCTGCCAGATCTAAAAGCACGATCACTAACCTTCCGGATACGTTCTGGAAAGTAAGGGATTCAATCTGCTTGTCGGCGTCTCTCAGGCGAGCACAGAGGACTTCCATTATCTTAAATGCAACCTGAGGATTGTTTCTAAGGCTTGCTTCAAAATCTCTCCTGTTAATTACCAACATCTCAGTATCTTCTACCACCCTTACGTTTGCCGACCGTATCTCCTTATCCAGTATAGCCATTTCTCCCAGGAAGTCGCCTTTTTCTAAAATTGCCAGAGTTTTTATTCTGCCGTCAGAAGACGTCCTGAAAACCTTTGCCACGCCTGAAACCAATATATATAAAGCATCTCCAACTCCACCCTCAGAAAAGATGTCTTCGTCTTTTCTGTACTTTTTCAAATGGGAAATTTCAGCAATTTTTTCCAGCTCCTTATCCTCAATCTTATTGAAAAGCGGTACCCTTCTCAATATTGATTTTTTCTCCATTTCTTCCCCCTCACCCCTGGCCGCCTGCCTATTCTGGGCCTTAACGGCCAAGGTGGCTTGTGCCCGGCACGGGCAGGCCCGACCCTCTCCCCAGAGGTGAGAGGAAATTACTTACAGAAAATATTTATTGCGGTTCTTATTGTGTTACAGTGAATAGCAACAGTATCACTAACATCATATGCATAACCACCAGCCAGGACTATACAGAGCGGTATATTTGAATCCTTTGCCCAGCCGATTACAAGCTCATCTCTCCTCTTTAATCCTTCCATAGTCAATGAAAGCCCTCCAATCTGGTCTCTCTCATACGGGTCGGCACCAGCCACAAAGAGAATCAGTTCTGGCTTGAAAGAATCTATTATACCAGGAATGTTCTCTTTCAGTTTCTGTAAATACTCTTCGTCTGCCGTTCCATCGGCCAATCCTATATCGAGGCTGCTGGGAGGTTTAATACCTGGATAATTGTTCTGTTGATGGATGGAAAAGGTGAATGTGTTTCTGTCCTGTCGGAAAATGTACGCCGTTCCGTTACCCTGATGCAGGTCACAATCAACAATCAGCGCTCTTGCTATCTTCTTAGCTCCCTGAAGATGCCTTACTCCGCAAGCTATGTCATTCAACACGCAAAATCCTTCTCCGTGGTCGGGAAACGCATGGTGGAATCCGCCACCAATGTGTATCCCCAGTCCACTTTCAATTGCATTACTGCAAGCCTGAATAGTTCCACCGACGCACAGGAGAGAAGCCTCGACAAGTTCCTGCGAGTAGGGAAGCTCCAGTGTGAGTATCTCCATCATCGACAGCTTTCCTTCCTTGAGCTTATTGAGATATTCCTCAGTATGCACTAATAGGATATCCTTTTCATCAGGCACAGGCGGCGGAAGGAAATCGTCTTCTTTGAATAGCCCCTGTTTAATTAACTTATCTTTAATTAACCTATACTTTTCCGTCGGGAATACATGGGCGCCAATATCTACCCTATACTTCTCTGAATATATCAGTTTAATCTTTCCCATTTTTCTCTACAACATACTGCCTCATCGTTTTTAGGTAGTGTAGCCCTTTATGGGCGTAATTTGTTTCTTCGTAGTGTAGCCCTTTATGGGCGTCCCGATTTATCGGGACGGGCATAAAGCCC
>CAZTSA010000055.1:0-8874 GCA_964616885.1 uncultured Clostridia bacterium | reverse complement strand
GACCTGAAAGGAAGGCCCTGAGATATTCGACTACCTGGAAATTGGGAAGCCATTTTTTGGCAAGGCCTACTTCCTCTACAACCCCATTTGTAATGCGACATCCATTGCCAACGCGAACTATCCCTCCTACCGCGGCCACTTCCGGGAAACGGTCCATATAAGGACGAACCACCCTTACCAGGGCGTCCCTTTCTAGGACCGAATCTGCATCAATGGCACAGTAAAGCGGATACTGCGAGAAATTCATCCCCGCATTTAAGGCGTCCGCCTTCCCGCCATTTTCTTTGTCCAGGACCCAGAGATTAGCATATAGCCTCGACCGGTAGACCACATTTACCGTTGCCGTAGGAATCTCCCGGTGGTAGACATGGGCCGTAGGCCTGAGAGCGAATGCTTTTTCCAGCACACCGAGAGTATGGTCTGTGGACCCATCATTTATCACAATGACTTCATACTGCGGGTAGTTAAGTCCGAGGAGAGCGCGAACACTGGAGACAATATTCTTCTCTTCATTATAAGCTGGAACCAGAATGGAGATAGGAGGTGTGACACGCGCCTTGAGTATTTCAGATGGTCCCCTGAATCGGGAGACCAAACGATAATTTATAATGATAGCGCAGGAAAACAAGAAAAGCAACAAATACAGGCCATTGACCAGAAAAAAATAGATAAGAATCCCCATCTGGAGATATGCCATCATGAAGTTGCCTCCAATTCAGCGAGCCACTGTTTAGCCATATCTCTGGCGAAGCGGTCCTGTGACTTTAGCGCTTCTTTAAGCGCGATTCTTCCTTTTTCCCCCATCTGACTCAAAGCCTCACCCGTATTGAGCCGCACCCACCAGGCTCGATCCTCCAGGCATTTCAATAGCCCGGGGATGGCGGGTGTGAAATGGTTCCGTCCCAACTGCTTGGCAGCCTGGGCCCTCATCTGCCAGGCGGAATCTTCCAGGTAAGGAATGATACCAGACAGGCCCGAGGGATCGCCAATAGAGCCTATAGCCTTGCAGGCCGCTAAGCGAATCTCCAAATTCTGGGAATCCAAAAGGGACGAGAGCACTTTGAGCGTCCCTGGATCTTTGAATTCGCCAACGAGATGTATCGCCAATAGCTGAATTTCCTGTTCCGGATGCTTACATAAATCTAACAAAAGAGGGAGCGCCGGCCCACCCATCTCAAAAATAAAAGCATCCATCCGTAAAGCCGCCATCTTGAAGAAATGGGACATAGACTCCATAATCAGAGGCAAGGTATCCACAAAACCCATGTGGCCTATCGCCCAGGTAGCTTCCAATCGCACCTCTATACTTTTGTCGCGAAGTGCCTCTATCAAATCGTTCTTGGCACGTTTGACGCGCATCTGGCCAAGATTATGCGCCGCTGTCGCCCTCAACCACCAAAACCAGGAACGCTTGAGAGTGCGGATTTCCTTATCGGCAATACCAGAAGATTCATAAAGTTCCGTAGCCCTCGACTGTTGAATTCCTGAAAACTCCTCTGTCAATTCCAGAAGAATCGCTTTCAATATCGCACTATCCGCTCGCCTCAAATCCTTCAAGCGATTTTTCGCTTCATCATTTCCTGTACGCAGGAATTCAAGAGCCAGCGACTTGAGATATGTTTCTCTTTTCCTCTTGTATCTCCCCCAGATTATGCCTGTAACTTTTGTCACCACAAGAATAGCAACTAAGGAAGCAACCATAACTCCCAGGATGTTACTCCCCAAGATGCTCAGCGTTAAAAATGTCAACTGCCAATTAGAAAGACTCACTAATAATTCACCACCCTTTGTTGAATAATTTTACCTAATACAATGCATAAGTGCAAGCAAAAAGAATTCATAATTCCCCACCTATTATGCAGTCAACATTATTGCTTGACAGGAGGAATTATTATCATTAAAATGGGAGTGAGCAAGAATATCTTTGGACTAGCGGGCTTGTCGCAGGAAAAGATAGCCTATGAAAAAATCTGATATATACTTATTCTTCCCAGAGGAAGGAACCGTGGTAAATAAAAGTATTTATTCCTATACGAGGCATCCATTATACTCAGGGAGTATTTGCACTTCTTTGGGCTTCGCCATATTGAGAAATAATTTGCTTGCAATTTTAACTGCTATGATTTTTATCATTCCCAATGTTGTGGAGATTAGATTAGAAGATAATGAATTGATACAGCGTGTTGGGGAAAATCATAGACATTATGTTAAAGATACGCCCGCTATGTTTCCCCGCCTGAGAGACCTTGGGAAGTTGTTAAGCCTTGTCTTTCTAAGGAAGTGAAGAATATTTGCCGTCTTAACTGCTCGGATATGAATGAGTTAAGCGAAATAGCTTCAGGCGGGCTTTTGGGTTTGGAAAGTTTTATATTGGTAATATATAATCAACAATGAGGAGGCAATAAAGTGGACAAGAAGAAAAAACAAAAGATCGTGAGAGAAGCCTACGGCAAGATAGCTCTAGGGCAAGAAGGTTGTGGATGTGGCCCTTGCGGACCAGATACCAGAGAATTCGCCAAGTCTATTGGCTATTCAGAAGAAGAATTAAGGGCTATCCCAGATGAGGCTAACTTGGCTCTCAGTTGCGGAAATCCGACAGCCTTAGCCAGCCTCAAAGAAGGCGAGATTGTACTTGACCTTGGCTCAGGTGCTGGATTTGATTCTTTTCTGGCTGCAACTAAAGTAGGTCCAAATGGTAAAGTGATTGGAGTGGATATGACACCTGAAATGGTTGAAAAAGCGAGGGAAAATGCAAAAAAGAACAGGGCTGGAAATGTTGAGTTCAGACTTGGCGAGATTGAAAATCTCCCTGTGAGAGACAACTCCATTGATGTGGTCATAAGTAACTGTGTCATCAACCTATCGGCTGATAAGCCAAGAGTCTTCCAGGAAGTCTACAGGGTCTTAAAGCCAGGTGGTAGAATAGCGATTTCTGATATTGCCCTTCTCAAAGAGCTTCCCGAGAAAATTCGGAAGAGAACTGAAGCTTATGTGGGTTGTGTGGGAGGGGCAATACTTATTGACCAGTATAAAGGGGTGGTAAAGGCGTCTGGATTGAAGGATGTAAAAATTACAATAAAGGGGTCTTCCGCCTGCATAGACCCTAATACAAAAGACCCCACAGGCAGAGCTATCTTAGATGGTTTGGGAAAGGGTGAATCCCTGGAAGATTTTGTGGTTAGTGTCTATGCAGAAGGACATAAATGAAATTAGAAAAAGCAACCCGGAAATTTTAGAAAGAATAACCAAAGCAGGGGTTGGAAAGGGCAGTTTTACTTCAGGATTGAGGTTAAAACCAATGTTAAGGAGATGAGAGAAATAATTGCGGTGCAAGAAATTGTAAGGATATTTTCAAATTTAGAATTTATGTGACTTCCCATAATTTTTTTGTCATTTATTACAGTCAGCATGGAGACTAAAACAAACGGCAGAACCAGACCGTTTATGAACTGTGATATCCACATTATCTTAATCAGAGGAAGATGAGGGAATAATATTATCCCTGCTCCTGTAATGATGAGCAGGGAATATAAGATATAGAACTGGGGTGCCTCGGAAAAATTTTTGTTCACGCCAGTTTCCCAGCCGAAACTTTCGCATACGCTGTACGCCGTTGATAAGGGAAGTATTGAGGCAGCAAAAAGTGATGCGTTCAACAGTCCAAAGGCGAACAGAAATGAACAATAATTTCCTGCAAGGGGTCTCAATGCTTTTGCTGCATCACTTGTTGTCTGTATCGGCTGGACGCCAATCCCCTGATAGAGAACTGTCCCGCAAACAGCAATAATAAAGAAAGCAACTATGTTAACCCCTATCCCCCCAATGATAGTATCAAGCCTTGAATATTTATAGTCCTCTATCTTAATGCCTTTTTCTGCAACTGATGCCTGCTGATAGAACTGCATCCAGGGAGCGATGGTCGTCCCGAGTACAGCGATAAACATAACCATATAATCGGAGGTCATTTTAACCTTCGGAGTAACGAATTCCGCAACTATCCTCTGCCACGGAGGTTTTACCAGAAATCCGGAAATGATATAACTTATATAAAATAGGCAGGCTACCAGGAAAATCTTTTCCACGCTTTTATATGTTCCTTTCACTATAATGTACCAGACCAGAACGGCACATATAGGTATTGATATATTTTTATTCACCCCAAATATCTCCATGCTGGCAGCCACCCCTGCAAATTCTGAGATGATATTCCCGAAATTTGTCAGGAGAATCAAGAGCATCAAATAGAATGTAAATCTTACGCCGAATTTTTCCCTGACCAGGTCGGAAAGACCCTTGCCCGTCACGACGCCCATCCTATTACACATCTCCTGCACGAGAATAAGCATGAACATTATCGGAATTAAGGACCAGAGTAAAGAGTAACCGAAATTTGCACCCGCAAGCGAGTAGGTCGTTATACCCCCGGCATCATTATCTACATTGGCAGTAATTATGCCAGGACCCATAACGCTTAAGAAGATCAGAATGCGACTGAAGTTCATTGTTTTTCCTCAGATTCCTCCTTCATCTCAGGGAAGATGGATTCCAGCGCATCTTTCATCGTTATTATTCCTTTTATATTGTTGTGCTTGTCAACAACAGGAACGATATAAAAATTATACTTGTAGAATACCCTGGCAACCTCTTTGATATTGGTATCAACCCTGACCTTGACGACCTTCTTGCGCATCAGCTGGCTGACAGGTATATTCGGGTCTGCGACCAGCAAGTGTTTCAGGGTCAGAACCCCTATAAGCGAATCGGAATCATCCACAACAAAAAGGTAATAAATTGATTCCACTTTTCTGTGTTCTGTTCTTATTTTGTTCAATATGTCACTTGCAGTTAGATTATGTCTCACGGTAATAAATTCTGTATTCATCAAACTTCCTGCAACGCGCTCCGAGTGGCCCATCAGGTCCTTTATCTGGACAACCTTTTCGCTCGGTAACAACTTGAACAATAGATTTATTGTTTTCTTGGGAAAATTCAGCAAGAGGTCGGTAACCTCATCCATTGGCATTTCATTTATTATATGTGCAAATCTCTCATGATTGAGTGCGCTGGCAATCTGGAGACGAATTTTTAATGGCAACTCAAGGAATGTCTTTGCCGCAGTGGAATCATCGAGTGCAACAAATATGGTTATTCTCTCGTCAGTACCCAGGTCACTTAAAATATCAGCCAGATCGGCGGGGTGAAGTTCAGCCAGTTTTGAATGGGGGATTTTCAAGCATAGTGATTTATCCGAAGTCGTTATTGGCTGGACATATTTCCATGATATAAATTTATCTTTCATTTCATAGGAAAACAGCCATCTTGAAACAAACTCAACAAGCCTCAGCCAGCCCAGCCTGCGCAGAAATCCCTTAAAGCCCACATCCATGTGGGCGACCCAGAGGTTTAAATTTTCCTTCAAAAGATGCAGGTCATTGACCCTCACAACCTTCGAGCCGGAAATATCCACAATCTGCTTATCCCAGAAAGTTTCCCTGAGGAGAATCTCGTTTTCGGATAAACTGAATTTATTCTCTGGTGTGGCAGGAAGACCATTTACAAAAATGGCTCTATTCTCAACCAGTTCTCTTACGCCATTCCAGGGTAAATAAAACTTCTCCGTGCTCATTTTTTTGCGGACTATCAGCGCATTTATCCTCGGATACATTTCCCTTAATGTGGCGACAACATCTGCCGTATAACCCATTACTTTCTTGCTATTTGAGTCCACAACAGGAAGGCGTATAATCTCGGACAGATAAATAAAGATTTTTTTAAATTGATTCATATATTCTTTTCATTTCATAGTACAGTTTACTCAAATATTATACACCTTCAGTATTTTTTATACAATGGTTTTCTTTGAACTTTTTTCTTCCTTAACTATTACCTTTGCTCGAAATCCCAGGCGGTCCGATTCATCGAACCCCGATTGGTAAATCGGGGCTCAATAAATTGAGCCCCTGCATAAAATGGACAATTTTGGACTTTTTCAAAAACCAGGAAATAATCCTGTAGTTTTGAAGGGGGAATTCCCCATTAAACTCCGGACAAGTTCATCGAACCTAACAAGGAGGGGTTATAAGAAAATGTGGATTATGTCTTCAGGACGGGCACGGTTCTCATCGATTCAAAATTCTATTATATCTGGAAAGAATACCTGATAGCGCCTTGGGTACAACCATCAACACACTCGCCACATAAAATGCATTCCGAATTTTTCATAGAACCTTTCTGCACCATTCCATTGACATCGAGACTCATAGTGCAGTTCTTACTGCAAGTTTCGCAGTTGATGCATTTATCTTTATCTGTCTCTAAGTGAAGTGCGGGCCATTTGAAGAAGTTTCTCATTTTAGTCCCAATTATCATAAATGGAGCCATCCAGCAAATATAATGGCAGAAGGCGCGCTTACCTGCCGTAAGTGATAAGACTACAATTAGTCCAACAAATCCATAATATACCACATAGGCGTGTGGGTGGCTGACAGATATTCCATAAGGTATTTGATAAAACATGTCAATTCTCTTTAAGCCTCCCGCTTTTACTGCCATCATGCCAATAGCACTTATCCATGGTATCCAAATAAAGTATTTTATCCAGTTAGATTTCCCTCCCTTGGCTGGTTTGTTATTAACCACAAAACAAATTTCTTGCAGCCCCGCGCCCGGACACACCCAGCCACAAAATGCTCTACCAAAGAATAGTGAAGAAAAAAATAACAAAGCAAAAATCATAAAACTACCTGCAACTATTCCATGTGAAGCACCTTCAATTATTAAAACCGGCGAGAGATAAAATATCGTAACTGGAAACAAGAAAAACGAAATCAAGATGAGTGCTTTTCTGAGTCTTTGCCTTTTCATTAATTACTCTTACCTATGACTTACTAAGGTAAAATGAAAATGGGGACACCGACCCATTTTCTCAAAGAATGGGCGCTGTCCCTATTAATGAACGAACCTTTTGTGTAAAATACCATATTTTTGAAAATTATGCAATAATTGAATTCTGTAGTTTTGAAGAGGGAATTCCCCATTAAACTCATGGCAAGTTCATCGAACCTAACAAGAAGGGGCCATAAGAAAATGACTCTGACCCTTTTTCTTCTCTACTTTTTAGCCAAAAACATTATCCAGAACCATCATTGTAATAAAACCAACAATCACACCAATAGTTGCTTCTCGGTCATTACCTCGAGAATGGGTTTCGGGAATTATTTCTTCACTTATCACAAAAAGCATTGCCCCGGCAGCAAACGCTAAACCATAAGCAAGGAGAAATTTCCCCACAGAAACAATCGAAATTCCTAAAAAACCCCCAATTGGCTCAACTAAACCAGTAAATAGGGCAACCAGAAAAGCCTTGACTCTTGTACTCTTTTCCCTTAATAAGGGTATCGCCACGGCCAATCCTTCAGGCATATTTTGTAACCCTATGCCGATTGCCAGAATTGTTCCTGTTTTAATATCGCCACTGCCAAAACCTACCCCCACAGCCATACCTTCAGGAAAATTATGAATAGCCATGGCCAGGATAAATAACCAAAGCTTGCTTAAGGCTGTAGAGGGCCCTCTTATTCCGGCTACGCGATGCATATGGGGTGTAAATCTCTCTGCATAAACAAGAAACACTGTACCTAAGACAACACCAATAACCGTCGCATAAATTCCTCCAATTTCTATAGCCGGAACAATCAGGCTGAAAGTGGTAGCTGCTAACATAATCCCTGCTGCAAATCCTAAAGAGGCGTCAAGAAACCTATCGGAAACTTTTCGAACAAAGAAAACCAGCAAAGCCCCTATGCCAGTAGCCAGACCCGCTATGAGACTTGCTAAACTTCCAATTAAGATTATACGCATGATTCTTTTATCCTATATCTCTAAACCAAACACCTTTCTTATCGTTAAGCCAATGATGCAACGCCAGTAAAGACACTTGCTTTAAGAGGGCTCTTCTCCGTTTTCTCCTGTTTAGTAGATAGATATTCTGAGGCGGACATAGACATTGAAGCAGCAATTCCTGTAATGAGGCCCACAATAGCCACAAACCTTGTATTTTGCAATGCCAGGGTAAACCCTACCAGGGCCCCGGTTAGTTCTACCAGAGCATCGTTCAGCCCCTGTGTGGCAAGACCTCCTGTTGAGTTATGTCTTTTAAGGAGTTATAATGACCTAATTCTTCCTCAGCGATCATCTTTAAAACTCCTTTCCTGGCATCGTCCTTCATCAATGAAGAAAGCCTCCTATAAATCATATGCTCTGTAATTTCACTCTTTTGTGCTTTCAAAATTTCATTTTTTAATCTTTCATCAACCATTTTTCCCTCCTACACTACATCATCCTATTCAAACTCTTTGTAAAGCAACTTTGCCTCACAAATACAAAGGTGGTTATTACCACCCGGCACTTTAAATTATCTATCAAAATCTCACTCAATAATCAGCTCTTTTCTTATACAATATAAAACCCACTTTGTCAAATGTAGTGAAGAAGATTTTGGGGTTCGATTTATCGAACCCGAAAAAGACCTGGAAATAATGCTCGACAAAAGATATTCTAATCACTATAATATAATTCTAAAACTGGATTTAGGTATTCCTCATATTAGTGTAACATTTCATCCGCCTCTATCGTCTAAATAGTAGAGGTGTAGAAAGGTGCCAACTGAATGGAAGAAGATTTTGAACTTCTTGCTAAGTTCGAAAAGGGCGATCAGCAAGCATTTGAATCGCTGGTGAGGAAGTACAAAATGGCTGTTTTTAATACAATCTATTCCATTATTGGTGATGCTCAGGAAGCAGATGATATTGCTCAGGAAGTTTTCCTTAAAGTCTATACTAAAGCAGGTAGTTTTAAAAGGAAATCTTCTTTCCC
>CAZTSA010000054.1:0-9036 GCA_964616885.1 uncultured Clostridia bacterium | reverse complement strand
GCTAATCTCTCCGTAGAGGAAGAGGAATCTCTGGATAGAGAATATAAAGTTTTGAGCAATGCGGAAAAGCTGAGCCAGTTGACTCAGGAACTTTACCACCATATTTATGAAGGGGCAGGTTCGATTACAGAGAAGATGGCCCTGGTGGAAAGAGGTCTGGAGAGGCTCGTTGCCATTGACGATGCACTAAAGGACGGGCTAAAAGAAGTGGATGAAGTAAAGTATCGTATGGACGAAATGGCTGTTATGGTAAGGGATTATGCAAGAAAAATAGAATTTAATCCCCAAAGGTTGGAAGAAATACTGGAAAGGAAAGAGTTAATTAATAAGCTTAAGCGAAAATATGGGAATACAGTAAGAGATATTCTAAATTATAGAAAAGAAGCACAGGTTAATTTGGACAGGCTGGCTAATAGTGCTAAAAGTATGGAAGAGATTACAGGTGAGGTCAAGAGACTGGAGAAACAACTTGTGGAGGAGGCCGGCAAACTTTCTGATGAGAGAAAAATAGCGGGGGCTAAGTTAAAGAAAAAAACAGAACAGGAACTCAAAGAGTTGGGAATGGAAAAGGTGAGATTCGATGTTGAAATTGAACAAGGGGAAATAAAGTCCACAGGTATGGACGAAGTCCAGTTTCTGGTTGCTCCCAATGTGGGAGAGGATTTAAAGCCCATAAATCGGATTGCTTCTGGCGGAGAAATATCGCGTATAATGTTAGCACTGAAAACTATTCTCGCGCGGGCGGACAGGATACCGACTTTAATCTTTGATGAAATTGATACAGCTATAGGCGGAAGAATTGCCCAGGTTGTTGGGAGAAAAATGAGGAACCTTTCTCCTACTCATCAGGTTATCTGCGTTACTCACCTTCCACAAATTGCTGTTTTTGCATCGAACCACTACTATGTAGGAAAAAAGATTAGCGGTGGGCGCACAAAAACAGTAGTTGACATTCTGGACAAGAAGGGTAGAGAAAACGAGATTGCCCGCATGTTGGGCGGCGAGCGCCTGACGGAGATAACTTTGGAACACGCCAGAGAAATGATAAGAGAGAGTCAAGTCTGAAATTTTGGTAAAGATATGGGGAAAATTACAATAAATATCGAGTATTGTAAAGGTTGTGAATTATGCGTGGCATCCTGCCCGAAGGGCCTCATAAAGTTATCAGAAAAATTGAATTTGGCCGGTTACCACCCTGCTGAGTTTATTGACAATGGGGAGTGCAATAGTTGTGGTTTGTGCTACCAGATGTGTCCTGATGTGGCGATTGAGGTGTGGAGGGAGGGATGAAGGGATAGTTTTCGGAGTCGCTCGGTTCGTAAAATCTCGCTCAAAATCGGCCAGCGCTGGGGCTTTACCTGGCCGATTTGAAGCTCCTGTAACTATCCCTTCATCCTCGGGGGATTAAAAGGTGGGATAGTTTTCGGAGTCGCTCGGTTAGGAATTAAAAAGATAGTTCGCTCATCATTGAGGAATTTCTTAACGCCAAAAAACTTCGGACTTCGCAGGGCGCAAATCAGAACTCCTCGTCCCGATAAATCGGGACTCGTCAGACAATGATTTGCTTGAAAAGCAACAAGGGCGTCCTCGTTTTTTGGCTAAAATTCCAGAAACTCTTCACGAACCATCTTTTAAATTTTGGGTATTATAAATTTGGGATTTGGAATTCGAGATTTTGATTTGTAGTGTAGGGCTTTATGCCCGTAATTTGAAATTTGGATTTTGGGATTTGGAAATTGTATTGTGGGGATAGTTTTCGGGGTCGCTCAGTCATAAGATTAAAAGTTAGTTTGCTCGTCGCTGGAATTTCTTGCTAACAAAATCTATTACTCGCTTCACTAAATTTCAAAAACTCATCCCGATAAATCGGGACTCGGACAATTGAAATTTTACCGTTTCGCTCGCAAAGATTTAGTAACGCAAGAAATTAAGTGCTTCTCGCAAACTAACTTTTCGTAGGAAGTAAGTCGCGTAGGGGCCGACCTTGGTCGGCCCGATTGTCATCCTTGTTTTTGGCTAAAGTTCCGAAAGCTCTTCGCAAATTGCACAAATTGAATTTGTGCCTACAAGGGAATGGTCTGAATTTTTGTAGGCACGATTTCAAATCGTGCAGATTTTAGTGGCAGAGCGAAGCTCTGCTTTACAAAGGAAAATGCACTGATAAATTAAATTTGTTTGAGGTTATGGAGGAATGGAAGATAGAATCCTAATGAAGGGTAATCACGCTGTAGGTGAGGGAGCAATGCAGGCAGGCTGTGAAGCCTATTTCGGCTACCCCATCACACCTCAAAACGAGCTAACTGCATATATGGCTAAGAGGATGATAGAGGAAGGAAAAGTCTTTATACAAGCCGAAAGTGAAATAGCTGCGATCAATATGGTATTTGGCGCTTCCCTGGCAGGCGTGCGGTCAATGACTTCTTCTTCTTCTCCTGGGATAAGCTTGAAACAGGAAGGTATTTCCTACATGGTAGGTTGTGAACTCCCGGGCGTGATTGTAAATATTCAGAGGGGAGGGCCTGGTTTGGGGAATATTTCAGGCGCTCAGGGAGACTACTTCCAGGCGACAAGAGGAGGGGGACATGGAGATTACTATTTGATTGTTCTTGCTCCTGCCTCGGTTCAGGAAATGTTTGATTTAACCCGGGAAGCCTTCGATTTGGCTGATAAATATAGAAATCCTGTTATTATCCTTGCCGATGGTATACTGGGCCAGATGCTCGAACCAGTAAGGATTGACAAGAAGAAACCTGTGTCAACTTTTAAGGCTAAAAAAGATTGGATTTTGAACGGCTGTAAAGGAAGAGAACCCCGAATGATTCGTTCACTATTGATGGACGAAGGAGTCCTGGAAGAGCACAACTGGAAACTTAATAGGAAATATGAAAAGATGAGAATCTCAGAGGTAAGAGTGGAGACAGATAATCTCGAAGACGCTGAAGTGGCACTGGTGGGCTATGGTACGTCTGCCCGGATATGTAATGAGGCAATGAAAGCTGCGAGGCGAAAAGGAATAAAAGTTGGATTGATTAGACCAATTACACTCTGGCCTTTCCCGGATAAAGTGATAGCTGAGAATTTAGGAAAACTAAAAGCATTTCTTGTTGTAGAGATGAGCCTCGGGCAGATGGTTGAGGATGTGCGATTGGCGGTTAACGGGAAATGTCCGGTATATTTTTATGGGAAGCCCGGAAGCGGCATTCCAGAAGTGGATGTAATTGTGGATAGAATTGAGAAAATATTGAAATGAAGAAACTGTTTTCACGACCAGAAAGCTTGAGAGCAAGAAGAAACCTTTATTGTCCAGGCTGTGGGCACGGGATTGTCCACCGTCTAATTGCTGAAATTGTCGATGAGCTGGGAATAAGGGAGAAGACAATTGGTGTTGCTCCGGTTGGATGTGCTGTCTTTGCCTACGATTATTGGAATTTTGACGTCACAGAAGCAGCGCATGGCAGGCCTCCTGCCGTAGCTACCGGAATAAAAAGAGTCCTTCCGGATAGGATTGTTTTTACCTATCAGGGTGATGGTGACCTGGCTGCAATTGGCACGGCGGAGACAGTCCATGCTGCCAATCGTGGAGAAAATATCACCATCATATTCATAAATAATGCCGTGTATGGTATGACCGGTGGTCAGATGGCTCCCACAACACTTATCGCTCAGAAGACGGCCACCACTCCTTTAGGGAGAGACCCTAAAATTGCTGGTTATCCCATTAAGATTTCCGAAGCGCTGGGACAGCTGGAAGGCTCTGTTTATATTGAGAGGGTAGCAGTAAATAGTGCCAAGAATACCATTAAGGCAAAGAGAGCGATTAAAAAAGCATTTCAGACTCAGATAGATAATAAGGGATTCTCATTAGTGGAAGTACTATCTATGTGTCCAACTGGATGGGAAGTTAGCTCTGTCGAAGCGCCAAAATGGATTGACGAGAAGATGATACCCACCTTTGCTTTGGGAGTAATAAAGGACAAAACCTGATGACGAGGAAAAGTTAATGAGGGAAGAGATAATTATGGCTGGCTCCGGCGGTCAGGGCATAATGTTTACCGGAACTTTGCTTGCCCATGCCGCAATGGAGGAAGGATTCAATGTGACCTACTTTCCTTCCTATGGAGCAGAAATGCGTGGGGGAGCTGCTAACTGCACGGTGATTATTTCTGATGACGACATAGGTTCTCCTGTGGTCACTAATCCCACAACTCTTCTGGCGATGAATGATAGCTCTCTACAGAGATTTGTCTCAGGAGTTAAGAAGAATGGATTGATTATAGTAAATTCGTCTTTGCTGAAGAAAGAAATAGAAGTCGATTACATCGAAGTCCTGAACATTCCAGCCACGGAACTGGCTGAGAGGTTAGGAGATAATAAAGTGGCAAATATGGTAGTTCTTGGAGTCTATATAAATAGAAGAAAGGTGGTATCCCTGGAGCGTACCATGGATTCTTTAAGAAAAGTTCTGGGTGAAGGAAGAGAAAACCTGATTGAGCTGAACAAAGAAGCACTCAGGAAAGGAGCAGAATACAAATGATTCGAAAAGCCAAAATTTCTGACATCAGAGAACTACATAAGTTGATAAATTTTTATGCCGAGAGAGGAAGTATGCTGCCCAGGTCGTTGAATGAACTCTACGAAAACCTGAGAGATTTCTTAGTTTTTGAGGAAAATGGAGAAATTTTGGGCTGTTGTGCTCTGCATGTTTCCTGGGAAGATCTTGGTGAAATTAAATCTCTGGCAGTTAAACCTGAAAGCACCGGGAGGGGAATCGGCAAAAAGCTTATTGAGGGATGTCTTAAAGAGACAGAGGAACTGGGAATAAAGAAAGTTTTTGCCTTGACATTTAACCCTGAGTATTTTGAGAAAAGAGGTTTTAGGAGGATAGAAAAAGACCATTTACCACACAAGATATGGAGTGAATGTATAAATTGTCCAAAATTCCCCAATTGCGATGAAATAGCTATGTTAAGAGAAATGGGATAAGAAAAGGGGACAGGCTACTTTTTTTCGCCTTGCCGGAAGGGAGAGAATCAGAACAAGGCAAAGAGAATTTGAAGTCGAGTTTCGGGAGAAGACTTTGAGAATAAAAGATTTTTCTATTTTACTTTTTTTGGCGCTTGTTTACTCAATATGTTCACCAGTCCTTGCTAAAAGCCATCTGGAGTTAGCAAACGAGTACGCCGAACAAAGCGAGCGTTATTTCCAGGAAGCCGTAAATGAATACAATTTAGCATTAAAGGACCCTGAGTCGAACGTTAATGAGGTGCGCTTTTTGCTGGGAAAGCTATATTACCAACATGGCAAGTATTCAGAAGGGATTAAGGAGTTATCGCAGGTTTATGAAGAACATAAAGATAATTTTCCCGTTGCAAAACTCCTTGCCCTCTCACATTTTATGCGGGGGGACTATACTGAAGCTCTGGCTATTTTCGACAAATGGGAAGAATCTAAGGATGACGAGTTTCTGTATTCTTACGGACGGACTTGCGAAAGGCAAAATCTCTTTGACCAGGCAATAAAAGTCTATAGAAAAATTACGGGAATAAAATACAAACTTCTTGCTTCTGAGCGCATTGAGGCAATTAATGCTCAGATTGGAGTATCTACAGTAGGAGAAATAGAAAATAGGTTTGTACGAGACTTGATTGAGAATGCTCCAGGGCAGGAAGAGTATCCCAATGCAGGGGCAATAATCCTCTTAGAGGATGAGAAATTTGAGATTTTACCTGACTATACTGCTACGGACGAGGTGCACTTCCTGGTCAAGATATTAAATGATCGCGGAAAGAGTTATGGTGAAGTGGAGTTAAATTATGATTCGACATATGAAAAGGTTGACCTCGAATATGCCCGGACGATAAAGCCCGATGGTAAAATAGTTCCCGTTGGTGATAAACATATCCGCGATGTTTCCAGATATCTGAATTATCCTCTTTATAGTAATGCCCGAGTTAAAATTATTTCAATGCCAGAAGTAACAGAAGGCTCGACTATTGAATACAAAGCAAAATGGTACATCAAAAAATTAATTAATAAAAGGCATTTCTGCCAGCATTATGGCGTTCAAGGTTATGAACCGTACCTTAATCAGAGACTTACTATAGTAGTTCCGGGAGATTACGAGTTTAATTTTAAGTCATACAATCCAGGCTATACATATTATGACGTAGATTTCTCTCCACAAATTAAGGAACTGGGCAATAACAAAATTTATGTCTGGGAATTTAGGGATGCGCCAGAAATCATTGTAGAACCCTCCATGCCTCCCTGGCAGGAAATTGTGCCAAGTCTGTCCCTGTCTTCGTTTAAAAGGTGGGAAGATATCTACGACTGGTGGTGGAATCTGGCAAAGGATAAGGTGCAAGTTGACAAGGAAATAGAAACTAAGGTGAGACAGCTGATTGGGGATAAGAAGACCCGGGAGGAGAAGGCCAGGGCAATCTACCACTGGGTGGCCTCGAAGGTGAGGTATGTGGCTGTGGAGTATGGGCAAGCAGGATTCGAGCCCCATTCTGCCATTGAAATTTTCAAAAACAAGTATGGTGACTGCAAAGATCAGGCTATGCTTCTAATTGCAATGTTAAGATTTTCAGGAATCTCAGCCCATCCTGTATTAATTGGTACCAAAGGGTGCTGGGTTTTGGATGAAGAGTTTCCGGTTTTGACTTTTAACCATGCCATTGTGGCGGCAGAAGTCGACGGAAAGAGAGTCTTTTTGGACCCCACGGCGGAAACAGCCTCCTTCGGAGATCTTCCTAGCTCTGACCAGGATAGAAACGTTCTGGTATTTGATGAACGCGGTCAAAAGATTGAGAAGACCCCACTCTTCCCCTCAGAGCATAATAAAGTTCTCAAAACGATGGAGATCAAAATTCACAGTGATGAAACGATCTCTGCGATTCGAGAAATCAAGACTTTCGGGATCCGTGACCAAGGTCAAAGAGGGTGGCTTAAGTATACTAAGCCTGTTCTGGTTGAGGAAGAGCTTAAGGAAAAGATAAACACAATTACGCCTGGGGGAGAACTTCTCAATTACAGGATAAGCGATGTGGAGGACCTCAACCTGCCTGTGGAAATAAGAATGGAATTCAAAGGGCCGAAATTTCTAACTAAAGCCGGAAAAAATAGGCTCCTTCCAAAATTTGGAACCCTCTCAGCCTCTTTGGTATCCCGGGAAAAGCGTAATTTTCCATTAGATTTTATGGCGCTCTACGAAGACTTGACAAAGATTAGGGTAGAACTACCCAGCCACTTAAGTGTGAAGTATCTACCTTCGCCCATCATCAAAGATACTCCGTGGTTTAAATATATTTATCAGTATACCTTTGTTGAAGGGTCGATTAGTTTTGAAGAAAGGATAATATATAAAAAGACTTGGGTTTCCGTCGAAGAGTATCCACAATTCAAGCAATATTGCGAAGAACTCGCTAGGGAAACCGATAACCAGGTTGTCCTGGAAGAGCTTTCCGAATAGATTCCTCCGAAACCGTCAAATCTCTCTCAAACCCGTTCAAGAGCGTTCATATTTACTTGACATAAAATAACCAATATTGTATACTCTTCTGGAAAATTGAATATTCCGAAAAGTAAGATAATTTCCCAAAGGCAGGATGGAAAACTCGGATTAGGGATGTTTTAATATTTTTCCCTGTTTGGTCTATTCATTTTGCCGATAGCGGAAAAACGTAGCGCCTGGGGAGTTGGAAATGAGTAATATTCTCCGAAATAATGATGAATTCCTAACAGCAAAAGAAGCAGCACAACTCCTAAAAGTTACTGTGGGCACAATTAAGAATTACATTTACAAGGGAGAATTGAGGTCTTTCAAGACCCCTGGGGGTCAACATCGAATCTCGAAATCGGATCTCCTTGAGGCAATGGGTCAAAGAACGAAACTCGTCGGGACAGAACCTGCCTTGAAGGAAACTGACAAATTTTCTGACGAGCTTCGGAAAGACTATGTTGTGGTCATAAGAACCTTACTGGAGGCTATAGAAATTTTAGACACTTACGGTCAAGGCCATTCAGGCAGAGTGGCGAAGTACTCCCTATCCATTGCCGAAAAGCTTGGTCTTTCACTGGAAGAAATGAGGAATATAGAGTTATCTGCTCTCCTCCACGACATTGGCAAGATCGGTGTGGGAAGTGCCATTTTGGGGAAAACTGGAAGGTTGAATGAGAGGGAGTCCTTTATGGTAAGGAAGCACGCAATACTTGGGGAGAGCATTGTTCAAAGCATAGAGTTTCTACAGGCAGCCAGACCTCTAATTCGGCACCACCATGAGAGATACGATGGTCAGGGCTACCCTGACGGCTTATCGGGAAAAGAGATTCCCTTAGGAGCACGGATATTATCAGTAGCCGAAGCTTATGATTCCATTACATCCAATTCGCCCTACCGGCAAGCTTTGCCTTCAAAGGAAGCGGTAAAGGAATTGGAAAAGGGTGCGGGCAGTCAGTTTGATCCACTAATTGTAGAGACCTTTACCAGAATTCTGGGGACGTAATTTGCTAAATCCATCATAGCTCGCATGGGAGTCGGATTAAAACTCGAGCCTATCCCTTGAGCTGTAAAAGTATCCAGGAGTTTTAGATAATAATTTTGTAGATATTGCTTGACTTTTTCAAAAAAGTAGTGTAACATTGTTAGAAATTAAAAAACTAATGGTCTGAAAGGGTTGAAACAAAAAGATATCGACAGGTTATTGAGCGGGTATTCACCTTTTGCAAGAAGAGTCTGGAAAGTCACATCAACAATTCCCTCCGGAGAAACTCGCACATATCAGTGGGTAGCTCGTCGAATTGGGAACCCTTATGCGGCAAGAGCCGTAGGTAGAGCTTTGGCCAGAAATCCCCTTCCTGTTGTAATTCCCTGTCACAGGGTAATTCGGAAAGATGGAGATTTAGGAGGCTATTCTCTTGGAAAGAGAAAAAAGGAGGTGTTATTAATAAAAGAAGCTCTGGGTAGGAAGACTAAGTTTAGAAAGGAAGGTAGAAATGAAAGGGAAAGTAAAGTGGTTCAATGAATCCAAAGGT
>CAZTSA010000053.1:0-9258 GCA_964616885.1 uncultured Clostridia bacterium | reverse complement strand
CAGTTTCAGCAACTTACCCAACCGGAGTATATAGCACGGCTGTAAATGTAACCACTGTGCCAGAACCAAGCCCGGTGTTATCAGTGAGCCCTACTTCACTTGATTTTGGAACAAGTGGAGTGAGCTTGACGATTACAGTAAGAAATACAGGAGGGGGGACGCTCAACTGGAATGTAAGTGAAGGGATGACATGGTTGAGCTTAGACAAGAGTAGCAGGAGTTTATCAGCTGGAAATTTAGAGTATGTAACAGCGACAGTTTCAAGGACAGGGGAAGAACCTGGAACTTACAATGGAACAATAGGTTTTACCAGTAATGGGGGCGATCGAGATGTTTCAGTATCTATGACTGTGCCAGACCCAGCCCTGGTGTTAGAGGCACATGCCTATCCAGTTCCTTGGAAGCCAAATGATGGTAAGGATGAGACAGGCACTGAACAGGGAGGGATTACTTTCACCAAGCTCTCTGCTCAAGGTGTAATCAAGATTTACAGCATAAGTGGTGAACTGGTGATGAAGTATGAGTATAAGCCGGCTGATATGGGAAAGTGGACATGGGATGTGAAGACTTCCAATAAGGAGAAAGTCTTTAGCGGTGTCTACATATACTATATTGAGAACGGGAAGGAGCACAAGACAGGAAGACTAATAATAATCAGGTAAAACTCACAAGGATTTGAGATTAGGAACTGATAAGAATAGAAATCTCCACCTCATCATAGAAGATGATGGGAAAGGATTCGATTTAAGGTGAGCTTTAACTCAGAGAAAATATGCCAAGAATTATGGACTGATGGGAATGGAGGAGCAAGCGAAACTTTTGGGAGGGACCTTCACTCTGGAAAGCGCAAAAGGGCGAGGGACCAAGATAGTCTTATTCGGATATTAGTTCTACGAATGAAGAGCTCGCTTACTTTGGTGGAAGTACGGAGACCTTGAGCACCACATTGGAAACCAAACATTTTCTCATAGGGGCCTCCTATCGTTTTTTCTGAATTTCCTTTGGGATGGATTTGTGGGAAATTATTATGAGAAGCACTACGAATTACCCAGTGATCATTTTCGTATCTTCAGGATTAATTTTTCAGCCAGTTTGGTGACAGGGGATATTCCCTTTCTCCTTTAACAGAGAGATACAATTATGGAAGGGGGACAGAAGTAAATGTTCATTCCAGGCGGATTGAATTGGGGTCTTTTTATTCAGAAAGTAGGTGGGTTAAACCTGAAAGAAAAGGCAGGAACTTATTTTAAATATCAATTAAGTAATAAATTGAGCGTAAGAGGGAACTTCTTACACAAATTCTTTAGCGATTCTTGTGACAATATATATAGCATTCAAACAGGAATGAAATCAAATGAGACCGGGCTTGACTTAGAATACGGTCTTAGCGAGAGTAAAAGAGAGGGCAGATACAGTGGAAATGGGTATCGGGCAAATTTAGACGGGAATCTCTTTAAGTATATTAATTACTCTTTTGAAAAGATTTATGCTGGGCCCAAATTTTTTGGCTACTATGACGACTGTGATTATTTGAGTGGTACGATTGCTTTTCCAATTTATCAAAAACTGCGAGGAAATTTTTCTTATCACAATTATAAAAATAATCTCGACCTCAATCCTGCTAAAGATCCGGCTAATAGAGAGAAATATTACCTAGGAGATGTCTCCTATTCCTTTCTTTTTGGTACCAGGGTCTCTTTGGGCTATGAAGGTTTTCGGGCAGAAGATTGTCTTCTGCCCGGAGCGTATGATTACTGGAAAGAGGCACTTGTCTTTGGGTTGGGACAGGCATTTCACAAATTCAACCTTCAGGTTTTTATAAAAAGAGGAAAATTCAAAAATAAACTTTTAAGTTGTCAAAAGGATGATTTAGAAGAATACAATATTTATGCTTATTTTCAGCCGGGTTACAGTCAGAACTATGCCCTTTATACAACAGTTGGTCACAGTAGTTTTACACCAAGTCCGGAGAGGAGAAAGAATGCAGGTATTTCAGCCAAATGGAATATTAGAGATAATATTTCCTTTGACCTGAACTATCAAAAGAACAACTTTGGTTCAAAAAAGGCCATAGAACAGGATAGTATCTTCTCCTCTTTTATTTACAAGATGCCTTTTGGCCATTCCCTGTCCTTTAGAGGTTGCTGGTCTAAATATAAAAAGAAAAAAGAGGCGGAATTTTCGTATTCCTTGATTTACAGTATTCCGTGGAAGATACCTGTGAGCAAAAAAAGGGATATAGCGACCCTCAAAGGCAAGGTTTATGATGGAGAAAAACTGGCTAAAGCGCCAATTAAAATGTTATTCTATTTGCTAACGGAGCAACTGCTGTGACCGACAAGAATGGTGAATTTATCTTTCCTTCCCTTAAACCAGGGACCTACTCTTTATGGGTAGATAAGAAATCCATTGGATTAAATCGGGTTACAAGTGAGAAATTGCCTATGGGCCGGTTTTTTATTTTTGGAGGCAAGGATTGATTCCCCATTGCTTCTCTTCCAGAGGAGGGCATGGCATATTTAAATGAGAAAAAGTATCTGGAAACAATTGCAAAATTCAGTGAAATTCTATTATTATACCCCGGGAAATAAAAAAGCAATAAGTATGATGAAAGAAACAGACCGGCTACTTATGGAGAGAAAGTAACTGAGGAGGTAAAAGATGAAGAACGGAAATATCTTGATCGTGGATGATAAAATTGACCTTATTGAACCTATGGCGGAAGTTTTGGAGAGGAAAGGCCATAATGTGACTATGGTAGAAGATGGAAACAAGGCAATTGGCCTTTTAAAGACGAGTAACTTTGATATCCTACTTACCCCTTACGAAATGCCTGGAGTAAGTGGGGTAGGGCATTTTGAATTATTGAAGAGACTCTGCCCTTCGATGGTGGTAATAATAGTGAATTCTGTGAACGAGAAAAAAGAAATGACAGATGTTCTGAAATCACAAATAGAAGCAGTCGTGGATAAACCTTTTAATGTAAAAAAACTTGTGGAGATTATTGAATCTATCCTCGAGACACCTTCGATTTTGATAATTGGATATAGGGTAGAAGAGCGAGAGGCCTTCAAAAACATGTTGGAGCAGAGAAGGTGCCGGGCTTTAGCGGCTAAAGATGGACATGAAGCGATCGGGATGGTTTGGGAAAACGATTTTGATGTCATGCTTGTGGATGCTGGAATGGCAGGAATGGATGATGTAGAACTCCTAGAGACAGTTAAAAAGATTAAACCGAATACAGAAGTGGTAATGACGATTGACTATTCTTCAGTGGGGCTTGTAGGACATTTGCTAAAGAAGGGAGCCTACACTTGTTTATACAAGCCTCACTTGGACATAGAGAAATTGGTTAGGGTGATCAAAGAAGTGAAAAGCCAAAAACGGAGTTAGCCCTCTACGGACAAGGAATCTCCTCACAGTTGATGCCCAAACAAACCACCGTGGGGAGCCACTCCAGGGCCATGTAATATAAGAAACTGGAAATCAGCAGAAATCGGTGATTACATTTTGATATACTAACATGGAAAGTATACATATTACACGAAGACGATATTTAAAACCAGAAATCAAAGTTTTACCTTAGACAATGAGGGTGGGGATAGTGCTGGACAGACTTGGTAATATATATACTTACTAGGCGAACCTATAAGATTATTCCCTGTCAATTCCAGCAGAGCACAAGCTTTGAGCAAGGTAATGTAAAATATTTTGTGCAATTCTGATTTGACAGGTGAATAAAAAAGGGCTATTCTCCTCTTGAAAGAAAAACCAAAAGAAAGGAGGAATACCCAACGGATAGTGTAGCAGAAATTCGGTTTGAAGACAAGGATTTATTCGAGAGATGGGGCAGGGTAAAAGAAGATTTCTGGGGAGATCTGAAGAAGGAGACAGTAAGAGGACTGAAGAGGTTGTTAGAAAGTTCGTTAGAAGTGGAGGCGCAAGATTTGATAGGGAGTAAGAGCTGGGCACATGACCAGGGAAGGTGGACGTACAGTAATGGCTCCTATAGGCGAGGGTTATTGACTGGGTTAGGATACATAGAGAGGTTAAGGGTTCCGCGGGTGAGCGGTGGTAGGATAAAATGGAAAACGATTCCCTGGTGTAATTAGCGCAGTCAAGATGCAGATGAGCATGGTAATAGAGATGTTCTTAGCCGGGGTATCCACAAGGAGAGTAGAAGAGGTATTAAGACCAGTGATGGGGACAGGAGCAATAAGTGCAGGGAGTGTTTCTCATATCAGTAAGAGATTAGATGGTTTAGTAAAGAGGTTTCATGATCGAGCCATTAAAGATGATTACGTATATCATATATTGAATGGGATATTTTTAAATGCCAAAAGCTCGCCGATGAAAAAGAGAAGATGTATACTGGTAGCCTATGGGGTTAAAAGAGATGGGGGAAGAGAGATGGTCGATTTTTATTTAGCTCCTAAGGGGAAGCCATAAAATGCTTGGGAGCATTTTCTCAATAGGCTATATTGTCGGGGCTTAGAGGGGAAACATTTGAGGCTGGTGGTGATAGATGGGAATAGAGGATTAAAGAACGCGGTAGAATTGGTTTAGCCTAGAGTAGATAAACAAAGATGTTGGGCGCATAAGTTAAGGAATGTGGCTAATAGGGTACCCAAGAAATTGCAAGAGCTTTGCATCAATGAGGCAAGAGATATATATGGAGCTGAATCTTATAAAGAAGTGGTATGGAACTTTAAGAAATGGGCGAGGATATGGCGTCCTGTAGTTCCTGAAGCAGTACAATCTTTAGAGGAGGACATATAAGAGTTACTAAAGTTCTTTGGCTGTCATGAAGAAGATTGGAAGAGATTGCGTGCAGCCAACATTATTGAGTGGGTCTTCCGGGAAGTGAGTAGGACGCAGCCGATGAGTTGTTTTCAGAATAGAGAGAGTGTGGAAAGAATCATTTTTGCCATATTCTATCGCTTAAATCAAAAATGGGGGGAATAAGCCTCTTTTTAAAATTCCATAAAATTCTTGACAATACCAATTTACAATTTTGTGCTTGACAACTAAGAAAAATTGTGATAACATAATAACGAAAATTAAATACGAACTCCGAGAATAGCAAACCACACCGAAAGGGTGGGACGCAAAGCCACGGACCCCTGTTATGAGGTAGCCGGGCTACCGAAGAGTCGGGCCGAATTATCAACCCACACTTGCGGTGAAACGCCGAGGGCGGGGTTCCAAAGTTTGATAATTCGGCTTTTTTATTTATTGATATAAGTTAAGACTAGAGAAGCAATAAATAGCGCGCGTTCGGAAAGACTCTGAAAATCTCTTTAACGATTGGTCGCCCTTTGGGGTGACGAAAAGACGGCACTCTGAAGAGCGCCCGACCAGAAGTCTTTGAAAATTGAATATGTTACTCCGATAAAGGCAAACCACACCGAAAGGGTGGGACGCAAAGCCACGGACCCCTCTCGTGAGGTAGCCGGGTTACCGAAGAGTAGTTTTGGAGTACAGGTGAACTATCTGACCGACGAATAGTTTAGTTCGGATAGTCAAAGTTACTCAATTGAGTTATGCCGAATTGACGCATCATCCTTTGGTGGAGTGCCTTTAGGGAGTTGTCGTTAATTCGGCTTTTTTTTATTTCACCCCTCACCTTCATCCTCTCCCCATAGGGGAGAGAGGGTGAGGGGGATCAAAACTGGAGAGAAAAAATTATGAGCGAAAAAACTAAGAAGAAGGGTTCTATTATTTCGGTTATTGGAAGAGACCCAAGAAAGACTCCAGAACCAGAACAGAATCGTAAGGGCGACCTTGGACGGTCTGCCCCCGACAAAGAAAACATTGAGAACAACAGGAATTTGAACAATGGTAGAACTCACTATCGCATTGAGTATACAAAGCTCGGGCCTAAAATCTGGACACTCCATTAGGGAGATGAAGTATTGAAAGAAGGAAATTCAAAAACACAGTTGAATAGAAGATACCCGCCACAAGACCTTGGAGGTTGGTTTTCTGACTTTCGAGCCTACTACAATATTTTCCTATCTTCCAGCCGAACGCGCAAAATAGTCGAAAGAAGTATTCAGACGATTCATCTCACTAAAGCATGGGATTCTGAAAGCCGAAATAGTAAATTCCAAAAGATTTGGAGCGTTCCCATTTCTACCTTGTGCACGCTGACCCCGTTAGAAGTTTTTGTCTCACGAGTGAGATACTTTCGCCGTAAGCTTAAGTGCGTGAATGTAGAACTTTTAACGGGGCTGAAGCCTGCGACTACAATAATTTTGCTTTTTGCTATTTGCTATCTCCTATTTGTTCCGAGATGCGAGGTAGCTTCAGAGGTGGGAGCGGGAGATACTGTCTATTGCTCGATGAGGAAGATTATCTGCAATGCGTGGGGATACTGGGTATTCTACGATGATGGGGTGGGAAATTCTGTCTGGAAATATTCTTCTGATGGAGTAAACCGGCGTTCGGATGGAGGATATACAAGTCAATACAATAAGGTTTTTGATGATGTTTCAGGTTCTTATGCCACCCCCGCGCTCGAAGGAAGAGCCCTCGATGAATATAATAATCTAGAAAAGGTAATGGTGTGTCTCAAACAGTGTGTTGGAGGACCAAAGTACTGGAAGGGAGGTCCAGATTTTGAAGTGGGGTACGATACCAGCTGCTGGCAGGTGGCTACAGGAACTACCAGCTCGCAGTATACAGGATTTTCCGACTGGGAACATGGTCAGAGGTACAGGCTCTGGTCCAAGGCATATGATAATGCTGGAAATATTGAGAATGTTCCTGATTCAAATATAACCGGAGATATTGGAGGTAAATACTTCGGTTATGATGAGAGTGCCCCAATTTCCAGCGTCAGTTCCCCTCAAGATGGGGATTGTTTCAACGAGACAACCGTGCCGAGTTCAATAACAGAAAATGCAACCGATCCCATAAATGGTTCTGGAGTGGACCAGGTCCTGGTAAATATTCGTTGTTTGCCGACGGGCACAACGACTTATTTGGCCTGGAAAGGATTGGTGTGGGGAGCTCCCGGCGATTATGAGATAAATTGCGATGCTTTTCCATGGTCGGTATCTATGCCAGGTGCCTGGGGTCCATATATGGACGGACAGGTCATAAAAGTGAGAACCTGGTCTTATGATAAGGCTTTTCCCTACAACAGTGAAATGCTCAGCACAAAGTGTACTTTCAAATATGATATAACTCCACCAACCTCAACAATTACCTCGCCAAGTACCTCAGATCCTTTGTGTCCCTATTATGCAAATATTTCCAGTTTTACAGGGACTGCTTTCGATTCCTCTCAGGGCAGTCCCTCTTATGTTAAAGAAGTGGGAGTACCGATTAGAAGGAGCTCTGACAACTACTACTGGAATGGTTCCACTTGGACCACCACTTCAATCTTTGATGTCGGAACGGGAAGTGACACTCGGTCATATACTAATGTTTCCAATTGGCAAAATGGCATTACCTATAAAGTTAATTCCTGTGCCAAAGATGAGGCAGCAAATTTTGAAACAAACTTTACCACTTTCACTTTTGCTTGCGACAAGGCTGGGCCCACTTCGGATAATGGAGCATATAATAGCACGTACAACCGAATCGATAGGACTGCAAGCGATGCCGGTGTTGGAGTAAACAATCTGGTTGTTAGAATTAAAAGAAGCGAGGATAGCCTCTATTGGAATGTCAACCAATCTACCTGGACAGTCTTTTTTGCCACCGCCTGCTGGATGCAAGCGACCAATGGCTATAACCGGGCACACTGGTCGGTGGATACTTCCTCAGTAACCTGGGAAGATAACCATTACTACACCCATACCTCTAAGGGAACAGATAAACTGGGTAACGAAGAGGCTATGCCTCCAGCGAAAGGTGCTGAGTTCTGTTACACTTTACCCGCTACACATTTTGGCATTAGTATGTCTGCTACAGTGACTGCAGGAGTAGCCGAACCGGTGACAGTTTCTGCTTTGAACGAAGTGGAGGGAGTGGCTAAGAGTTACTTGGGAATTTTGTAATTTTCCTGCCCGGAGTGGACGAGTTTGTGGAAATATTCGATAGATTGGATAAGCATTCTAAAGAAAATATCTTAAGCGCACTGGAAAAGAAAAATCCGAAACTGGCAAATAAGATAAAGGATTTAACTTTCTCTTTTGAGCAAATTGTGGCAGTAGACAATCCCACCCTGCGCATAATTTTGGGCGAGATAAATACAGCCGATTTGGCCATAGCCCTGAGGAAAGCGGGCGAGGAGGTTAAGTTTAAAATTATGGAGAATATGTCGGCCGGGGGCGCAGTACTTCTGAAAGAAGAAATGGAATTTGGTAAACCGGTGACAGTCCAGGCGATTGAAGAGCAACAACAAAAAATAGTTGATTTAATTCTGAGACTGGAACGGGAAGGAAAAATTGAACTTAAAGGAAGAAAAGGTGAAATTGAAAGTATAGAAGAGATTGAGGACATTAAGAAGATTGTTGAAGAAGAGACAATCAGGAAGAAACTTGAGGAAGAACCCGAGGAAGTTGTGGAACATACCAAGTTGAGCGAGGGAAGTGAAAAGACAAACAATGAAAAGGCATTCGAACATTATAATGCGGGGATGGAAGCGTCCCAGGCCGGTAGATATGAAGAAGCCATTAGAGAGTTCAAGAAGAGCATAGAGTACAATGATAGAATATGGCAAACATACCAGTATTTGGGAAGTTGTTACTATAATCAAGCAATGGAAGAGGAAGCAGTACAGGCATATAAGAGAGCGCTGGAACTCAACCCCGACTATCGAGAGCTTAGTGAGTGGTTGAAGAATCGAAAGTAACAACTGGACTCCTCCGATTTCATCGGAGGCGTATAAAAGGAACTTAGGACTAATGGCAAAAGGTGATAAAGAAGACAAAGATAATATAGTTCCACCGCCACCTCCGCCACCGCTACCTTTTTCTGGAGAAGGCAAAAGGCCGTCCGATGTAGCTCCGCGCGAGGAAAGGGAAACAATCAAAGATTTAGAAGAAATAAGGGAAAAAGAGAAATCAAAATGGGAGGAGGCCTTAAGAAAAATTGAAGCAGAGAATAGGGCAATGAAGGCAGAGCTTGCCGAGAAGGAAGCCAAGGAGAGAGACGAGCGGGATAAGTGGCAAAGAGAGGTACAAGAAGGTAAGGAGCGGGCCGAACTGAGGTTGGGTGAGTTAGCGAAAGAACTTGAAGAAGAGAGAAAGAAAATTTGGGAGCAGACTATCAGGATTAAAGAAGAAGAGAAAGCAGCAATGAAGA
>CAZTSA010000052.1:0-9290 GCA_964616885.1 uncultured Clostridia bacterium | reverse complement strand
AGCAACTAAGCACGACCCCATCTCTTTTAATATTTTTCTCAAATTTTCTAATTTATAAGACCTGTTTTTTTCCATAAAATCCCTCCCAATGGTAACTTTATTGATAGCATAAGAAAAGGATTTTGTCAAGGCAAAAAAGGGAGACTAAAAAGTAGTCTGTCCCCTTTTTTCTTTGAAATTTTTGTTGACAAAACTGGCCTTTCTTGTTATTATTAAATTAACCTAACTTTATTTGGTTAGCCTAACTTCACAAGCTGGGAGATATGTTTATGATCAAGTTGTCTTCTAACATCGAGGATTATTTGGAGACGATAATTATGCTCCATAGAAAAAATAAGGTTGTTAGAGCACGGGATATTAGTCGGAAGATGGGAGTGACTATGCCCAGTGTATCTGCGGCCGTAAAAGTTCTTGGTAAAAAGGGATTGGTAAATCATGAAAAATATGGATATATCGATCTGACTAAGCAAGGGAGGATTTCGGCTGAGAAAATATACGACAGCCACAAGATACTGATTAGGTTTTTGAAGGAGATATTGAATACAGATGCGAGGACCGCAGAGAAAGATGCCTGCAAAATAGAGCACGGCATTAGCGGGAATACGATAAAAAGATTGATAGCCTTTTTGAAATTTGTCGAGACTTCCCCACACCCGGAAGGAGCGAACTGGTTGAATAGTTTGAACTATTTTTATAAGTATGGAAAGAGGCCAAAAGAATACCGGGCAAAAAATGGAAAGAGGAAGGGATGATTTTTTTAATCAAAAAGTTAGACTTGTCTAACTGTGTTATATATCTATAATATCTTAATTTGTTAGCTTGTAGTTGCCTAATGAACGGGAACCTGAAGAGCGCTGGAGAAGTGGGAAGGATGAGGATGGTGAAAGACCTAACTCAGATGAAAGTGGGAGAAAGTGGAAGAGTCGTTGATATTCAAGGGGGCTGGGGGCTGTTGAGGAAGACGGATGCTCTGGGTATAAGACCAGGAATAGAAATTGTGAAAGTGAGTTCTCAGCTTATGCGTGGCCCTATAATCATAAGGGTGGGTAACACTCAGGTGGCTATTGGTTTTGGCATGGCGCGTAGAATATTAGTAGTTTCTAAGAAAGGTTAGGGGAAAGATGAGGAAAGTATTATTGATGGGAAATCCCAATGTGGGTAAGAGCGTGGTGTTCTCGAGATTGACTGGCATCAATGTAATTTCTTCTAACTACCCGGGCACTACTGTTGAGTTCAACAAAGGGTTTATGACGATTGGTAATGAAAAAGTGGAGGTTATCGATGTGCCTGGAACATACTCTCTTGAGCCTAATTCAAAGGCTGAAGAGATTGCAGTAGAAATACTGAAAGATTCAGTTGCCAGCCAGAACGGCATTGTTGTCAACATTGTTGACGCAACGAATCTTGAAAGAAACCTCAATCTTACTCTTCAATTGCTTAAGAAGAATATCCCCATACTTGTAGATTTGAATTTCTGGGATGAGGCAAAACACTTGGGTGTTTCTATTGATGTTGTAGAATTGGAACGAATTCTTAATGTGCCAGTTGTTCCTACTTGTGCTGTCACCGGCGAGGGCGTAAAAGAACTGGTGGATAAGTTACTTGAGGCGAAGGCAACGACTTTGGATTATCCAGAGGAAGAGAGGTGGCGTGAGATAGGAAATATCATCGGCCGCGTCCAGAAAGTAAGTCATCGCCACCATACTTTCTTAGAGAGGTTAGCCGATGCCTCAATAAGGCCTTTAACCGGGATTCCCATTGCTATGGGAGTGGTCTATATTAGCTTCAAACTCATCAGATTTATTGGAGAGGGACTCATTGATTATGTCTTTGAACCAATATTTGAAAAACTATGGGCGCCGCTTGTGATGAATCTTTCTTCTATCTTGGGTTCTGGTGGCATTATCCACGATATATTGATTGGGAAGATGTTTGAAGGAAAAATAGATTTTGGCCGATCTTTTGGCATTCTCACCACCGGACTGTTTGTGCCTTTTGCCGCAGTTCTTCCTTATGTATTTGCTTTCTATTTAGTTTTAAGTTTTCTTGAGGATTTTGGATATCTTCCCCGTTTAGGTGTTGTGGCGGATAAGACCATGCACCAGGTAGGACTCCACGGCTTGGGAATAATATCTATGATGCTCGCTCTAGGTTGCAATGTCCCTGGCGTTTTGGCTACAAGGATAATGGAAACCAGAAGAGAAAGATTTATCAGTGCGACCCTTTTGGCCATAGCCGTGCCCTGCATGGCTCAGATAGCTATGATTGTGGGATTGGTGGGTAAATATGGAGCAAGGGGACTTACGCTTGTTTTTGGAACTCTATTTCTAGTCTGGCTGACTATAGGGTTTATAATGAATCGTCTATTAAAAGGAGAAAGTCCAGAAATATTCGTGGAGATACCGCCCTATAGAATTCCTTATTTTGGCGCGCTGGCAAAGAAGCTGTGGATGCGTGTTAAAGGATTCTTGAAAGAGGCAATACCTTTTGTCCTCCTGGGCGTATTTATTGTTAACGTCCTGTATTCTCTTAAAATTATAGATTTCTTAGGTAAGTTGACTGGACCGGTAATAAGAAATCTCCTTGGGCTTCCCTCAGGGGCAGTGGCTGCGTTACTCGTTGGGTTTTTGAGAAAAGATGTAGCTGTAGGGATGCTCGTTCCGCTCGGTTTGACTCTTAAACAACTTGTAATCGCCAGTGTAGTGTTGGCTATGTATTTTCCCTGTGCGGCGACCTTTGTCATATTGGTGAAGGAACTGGGAGTAAGAGATATGATAAAATCTGCAGCGATTATGGTATTTTCCGCAATTCTTGCCGGAGCACTGCTTAACCTCATTCTTTAAGAAGAGCCTGCCTAAAATTTTTGTACTTGACAAAAAGAAGGGACTTTTTTATAATCCAAATGGAAATGGTTTTCAATATCATTAGTTAACTAGTTTTAGATGCAGATGTAGAAATTGGCATTGCAGCTCCGGTAGGTACTTATTGCATGGGCTGTGTTCCTGAACGGTATGGTTATCTGAGAGTTGCTGAGGAGATAGTTCTGGGGGACATACAAAGACATCGAACTAGTGGGCAATAGTTTTAATGAAGTTGCCGATTTTATGGGTTTGTTTGTCGTCCATACTACGACTTTTCGGGGTCTGCTTATTTAGGGGAGTAGAGAGAGGACTACTCCCCTTTTTTGCGAATTCCATAATAAGTTGTAGGAACAGGGGCCAGAAACTGTGCTGTGAAATCAGAGATTGTTAGGTTTTTCAGTAATCTCAAAAAAAATAGTTGACAAAGAACGCGAAGTTAAGTAAAAGATAAATGAAAACGGCTATCGATTTCATTTAGGAGCTTCGTGATGATGGAAGGACGGCCTTGGTGGCACGTCAAGCTCGGAGCTCGGGGACACCGAACGACTATTCCCCGAAATGCTGTCATTGAGCTCTTGGATCGGAGTACGAAACATCCGAGTGCAGAGGAAGTCTATTTGGCGGTGCACAGAACCTATCCCGCAATCGGGTTGACTACCGTGTACCGCACTTTAGAATTGTTAGAACAAATGGGAATCATTCGGAAATTAGTCTTTGGTGACGGCCGGAGCCGATTCGAGATTTCAGATGGGCCGCATTGGAGGTACCATCAGCATCTTTTCTGTACGAAATGTGGAAAAGTGATGGACTATACGATTTTCGTTACTGAAGAGCAAAGCTTGCTTAAAAAAATTGCGGATGCTCTGTCCAAGAAGTATAAATTCAAGATAAAAAAACATCAGCTCCATTTCTACGGATTATGCGAGAAATGTCGATGAATTATTCTATATAGGCCTATTCTGATTCTATGGTGAAAAGGTCGCGGCCAAAATTTGCCGGCCTAGCGATGAGAAGGCTAAAAAAGGATTCTCCTAAGCAGGAAAAAAGAGAAATAGTTCGTATGAATCAAGTGACAATTAGACTATATGGTGATCCGCTTTTGGAGAGAAAATCTCGAGAAGTTAAGGACATGAGCGGAGATATCCAGAAGCTTATAGATAATATGGCAAAATTGATGTACAAGAATAAAGGTATAGGACTAGCTGCACCTCAGGTGGGAATACTGAAGAGGGTGATAATTGCTGATGTGGGAGAAGGATTGGTTAGCCTGATTAATCCAAAGATTCTGTGGCGTCAAGGAAAAGATGTTATGTCCGAAGGATGTCTGAGCATTCCGGGTGTTAATCTGGAAGTAAAACGTTCGCAGGAGGTGATAGTAGGGGGATTAACAAGGGAAGGTGAGGAAGTCCAGTTAGGAGCAGTAGGACTTCTTGCTCGTGTATTGCAGCACGAAATTGATCATCTGGACGGCCTATTAATAGTTGACCGCGTCCCCGAGAAAAGGATAAAGCCAATTAGGAAGCAATTGGACGAGATAAAAAGAATGGCTGAGAAATAAGATGAAAACACGGTTTGGACATATTTTGAAAGAGCTCCAACAACACTTGCCTTACACAATTTTCAGTGTGGCAGTGGGAATGGTAGCATTAGGGGCGCTCACAGTCGTGGTCGAAGCGGAAAAATTTCCACAAGCATCTGAAGATCTATTCCATGTTTTTCATCCTTTGCATATGCTTTTTAGCGCTACCGCAACTACGGCAATGTTCTGGAGACACGATAAGAAATTATTTAAAGCACTATCCATCGGTTTTGTTGGCTCAGTAGGCATTTGTGGTATCAGCGATATTTTCATTCCATTTATTGCTGGCTATCTCTTAGGTGTCAAAATGCACCTTCACATCTGCATTATCGCTCATCCCATGTTGGTTCTACCCTTTGTACTTTTTGGGTTGTGTATGGGATTTGTTCTACCGGCTATGCTGGAGAGTACGATATTTTCTCATGCAGCCCACGTCCTAATAAGTAGTATGGCTTCTATTTTTTATTTAGTTTCTTTTGGGTTAACGGATTGGATTCCAGTTAGTGGAATGGTGTTCATCTATATGGTTTTGGCAGTTATGATTCCCTGTTGTACAAGCGATATCGTCTTTCCATTACTTTTAGTTAAGAAAGCAGGTTAAGAAATAACATACTTCAAACCATCACCCATGATATCCGTCCCTTTCGGGAGGACCCCAAACCATATACTGCAAATTTCAAACTACCCATCACCCATTACCATTCCCAATTGCAGGCATAAACCCCTAAATTATAAATGAAATCCCCCAAAAAGCTTGACACTAACTACGAGAGTTTTTGACTTGACAGTTATAGCAATTCTTTGGTAAAATCACTATTAATTGGGTCAGGGTTAGATTAGCTTGGGTAAAGCGAAAGGATGTGGCTAAGAAAGCCGAAGGAGGGTCGCTGTTCTGACGAATAACCCGCCTGACCATACTGTCGGGCAGGGGAGGAGCGGGCTAGTGACGTTCCGATAAACGAATCGGAACAGGTCAGCGAGTGAAACAAAGCAAAGGAGGTGAGGGAGATGTCTGTGGGCAAAAACACTGGTCTCTGGCTAATCCCATTTGGTGTGGCAGAGATGTTTCTTGTAAATCTCTACTTCGGGATTTTCGTAGCGGCTGTAGGTTTGCTGGTTCTACTCTTTGCTAAGTAGTTTCCTGTGTATCAAATTTTGGAAAGGGGTGATTTTTAGATGAAAGAATGTACAATGAAGACCTGGATGACCGCATTGAGCCTTATCTTTTGCCCTCTTACCTTTCTTTATCTCGTGATTTATCCATTGATCGTTCCCGAGAGCCAAAATGTGGTATGGGCGGGCTTTGTCTCTATGCCCATATACTTCATTATAGGGGCGAAGAAGGCAGACTTTCACAGATTTTTCTATAGCATGCTTGCAGGATTCTTCTGGGCATATGTTTTTCTTCGTGGGCCGGGGTGGCTATCGAGTCTCTCGGGATGGAATATTTCTGCATCGATGACAGGTAACCTATGGATTTTGGTTATATGTGCTCCGTTTCTACTGCTACATCTGGTTTGGGTTGCAAATTCGACATGGCTTAACGTTTGCCCGATGATGTTCGGCACGGTTGCCACTACTTTTGGTACAGGGGGTCAGCGTCCTTTTGGCTTAGCTACAGCTCTGGTTATGGGAATGCTTGTGGCTCTGGTAACTGTGGAACTTACGAATGGATTAGTTGGTAAACCTACTCTTGCTGAACCTGCCAAAAAGTGACGAATTAGCTTAAGAACACAAAATTAACCTGAGTTTTTTGCGAGTTAGTCCCTAATGTTGGAGGGGCTCCGGATTATTACTATATATTTCTGCTCCGGAGTCCCTTTTTTATGAGTTTTACTTTGGGGAGATAATGTCAACAGTTGTTACTTCCAAAGATAGAAAAGTAGAGTTCGGGCAAGGTCTTCCTACAGCCATAATTGGGGAAAGGATAAATCCTGCCGGAAAGAAGAGACTTGCTCAGGGCCTTTCCAAAGGTAAGCTCGAGGTTCTTGTTCAAGAAGCCCTTTCGCAGAAGGAGGCAGGAGCAGATATTCTCGATGTCAACGTTGCAGCCTCTGGCGTTGATGAGGCCATCATGTTGCCGAGGGCCGTTCTTAAGGTCCTTGAAGTATCAAACCTCCCCGTGTGTATCGATTCGTCCAATCCAGAAGCCCTGAAAAAGGCACTAAAAGTCTATCCTTACAAGGCTTTGGTAAATTCGGTCACGGGTCAGAAGAGGTCATTAAAGAGAGTTCTACCACTCGTAAGGGAATTCGGGGCTTCTGTAGTCGGACTTACTATGGATGATAGTGGCATTCCTAAAACGTCGGACAAAAGATTCGATGTGGCAAAATTCATAATAGAGACTGCTGAATCCTATGGCCTCCCGAGAGACGACATTGTAGTAGATTGTTTATGCTTAGCCCAGGCTGCGGAAGAAAATTCAGTGGCTGTAACTCTGGAAACTTTAAGCAGAGTTTCCAGAGAGTTGGGCGTAGCAACCGTGTTGGGAATCAGCAACATCAGTTTTGGTATGCCAAATAGGAAAATTATTAATCTTTCTTTTCTATCACAGGCTATTTCTCAGGGTCTCAATGCAGCTATCGTCGACCCGACAGTCGAAGGAACAGTTGAGACCATTCTCGCCTCCGATTTTCTGGCAGGAAGGGACTCTTATGGCAGGAGATACTTGAAATACTACAGGGTAAAAGGAAAGAGCACAGATTGAATCTGTGCCTACAATGGCAAGGAGATTTGTAGGCACGGTTTTAACCGTGCAAAATTGCCTGGGGTCCTCCCGAAAGGAAGTTCGGGCCGATCAAAGTCGGCCCATACGCAGATTCGCAAGGAGTCCAGAAAGAGAAAAGGAAATGGAGTTTACAGTAAAGTTTAATCCAATTGGGAAAAGAATAATCGAGAGCAAGTCCAGGCACCTTCTGGACATTGCCAGGGAGGCGGGTATTGGCTTAAAGTCCCTTTGCGGGGGCAAAGGCACATGCGGGAAGTGTAAGGTGATTGTCAGACCCGCTGGCCAAGCTACTGGGAAAGAGAGGAAGCTTCTCAGTGGAGATGAGATGGACGAAGGTTACAGACTTGCTTGCTGTACTATAGTAAGTGAAGATACAGAGGTATATATTCCAGCATTTTCTATGACTGAACAGCACAAACTGCAGAGCGGGGGAAAGGAAGTCAAAATCAAACCTTTTCCTCGTGTGAAGAAGTTCTTCGTTTCCTTACATAAAGCGACTCTTTCCGACGCGAGGCCTGATTTCCAAAGGATTAGAGAAGAACTCGAAAAAAGATATGATGTCAAAGTCGAGATTATGGATTTTGAAGCCTTCGGCGTTATGGGACCTACTTTGAGAGATTCGGGTTGGTCGATTACTGCTATTGTTAGAGGGAGTGAAATAATAGGAGTTGAACCTGGAAACACAACAAAGATTAGCTTGGGCATAGCAATTGACCTGGGCACTACCAAGATAGCCTTATACTTAGTCGATTTGCTAACTGGTAAGTCTATAAATATTTGTGGGATTACCAATCCTCAGATTGCCTATGGGGAGGATGTGCTGTCGAGAATTCATTATGCAGGCAATTCTAGAACTAATTTGAAAAAGTTAAAGGCCGAACTTATCAAAGGTGTAAACCGTGCGATAAGGAAAATTTGTAAAGAAAGCAAGGTAGAGCAGAGTGAAATTGTGGAAGGGACCCTCGTTGGCAACACAGCAATGCACCACATCTTTTTAGGACTCCCTGTAAAGCAACTGGGAGTGGCTCCTTTTACAATGGCCACAAACGATCCCCTGGAAATAAAGGCGGGAGAAATAGGTTTAGAAATATCGCCGGGAGGGTACTTCTATTTTCCTCCTCTAATTGCTGGATTTATTGGCTCTGACCACTTAGCTATGCTAATAGCCTCGGAAGTAGGTAGGAAACAAAGGAACCTATTAGCCATCGATATTGGAACAAATACTGAAATTGCTTTAGAGACGGGAGGTAGGATTATATCTTGTTCTTGCGCATCAGGGCCTGCCTTTGAGGGAGCCCACATCAAACATGGTATGAGAGCGGCTCCCGGAGCAATAGAAAGGGTTAATATTGACTCGAAGACTTTAACTGTTAATGTTGCTACTATAGATGATAAATCTCCTATAGGGATATGCGGTTCAGGAATTCTGGACGCTATTTCTGAGATGTTAAAGGTTGGAATTCTTGACTCTTCGGGGAAAATGAATTCTGGCCATAAGGGGGTTCGTAAAATTAAAGGTGGAAAATTACTCGAGTTCGTCTTGGCAAAAGGGGGTAGACGAGAGATAACCGTGACCCAAGAGGATGTCTCTGAAATCCAGCTCGCCAAAGGAGCCATAAGGGCGGGGATTGAAATTCTCTTTGAAAAGGCCAGTCTGAAAGCTCGAGATATAGATAGGGTAATTGTTGCAGGTGCTTTTGGAACTTATATAGACCCTTTAAAAGCAATGAGGATCGGGATGTTCCCCGAAGTGGATATTGGAAAGTTTACTCAAGTGGGAAATGCGGCTGGAATAGGGGCAAAGGCACTCCTTGTCTCCCAAAAATTACGGGAAGAAGCTAACCGGCTAGCAAAGAGAATAGAATATTTAGAACTGGCCACACATCCCCATTTCTCTGAACATTTCACAAAGGCTATCCGCTTTCCCAAATTTCAATAGGCATTTCGTCGTGGGGGTGAAATATGCCAACTTATGAATATTTTTGCTCAAATTGCGGTAATAAATTCGATATTTTTATCACGCTCGCAGAAAAAGAGAAAAGGTTTAAGGTAGAGTGCCCGAAGTGCAAAAGTAAAAAGACCTCGCAAGTCTTTGGCAAAATTTCCATAATAACTCCAGGAA
>CAZTSA010000051.1:0-9450 GCA_964616885.1 uncultured Clostridia bacterium | reverse complement strand
TCCTTTTTCGCTCCCACCAGAACCGTCTCCATTTTTGGTTGTCCATCTTCCATAACGTCGCCTAATATGTGGGTACTTATATTAACCTCACGGATGTCGAATGGAATATAAGGCTCAGCTTCAAATTCAATTGTCTTTTCCAGGTCGGAAGGGCTCATTCGTGGAAATTTCACGTAGCGAACAATTACCGCATTTCCAGAAATTGAAGTAGCAACCTTTCTTGTGCCGATTCTCGTATTGGAGAGCATGTTCCTCAGAGTAGAAGTCACCAGAGACCTTCTCTCTTCAGGGGAGAGTTCTTCAGTAGAAGCCGAGGGAATTTCACTGATGGCATACCTGGCAAGACTCCATCTAACAGGGGTCCCTTTCAATGCCACCAGCTTAATAGAGTGAGTCCCGATGTCTATACCCACTAAATCTTTACTGCCAGTGAATAATCCCATATTTTGTCCTTTATTTTTAATTATATATTAAAAAAATTCAAATTGTCAACAATTTTTACTAACCCCTCACCCCGACCCTTCCCCCGAGGGGAGAGGGTAACCAGTCTATTTCCTCTCCCCCGAGGGGAGAGGATAAAGCCTGCCCGTGCCTGGCACAAGCCATGGCCAGAGGTAAGGGGCTCTTTTCCTCTATAGTAAAAAGTTTATCTACAAATAGAAATTAAGTCAAAGTAAATCCCATTAAATCCTGGCTGGAGTAGAAAAACCAATATTGTTCCCAGAGAAATGTAGACTCCGAAGGGAATGACTTGAAATTTTTTATATTTACCGGCAATTAACAAAACGGCTCCAGTTAATGCTCCCAGAAGACTTGCTATAAATATTGCCCAAAGCACATTGACTAATCCAAGGAAAGCACCAATCCCAGAGATTAGCTTTATATCTCCACCTCCCATAGCCTCTCTTTTAAACATGCTTCTTCCCAATAAAGCAATCAAATAGAGTGTCCCGCCGCCTGCAAGAAGGCCGAGAAAAGAAAAGAAAAAGAGAGACAGCTCTTTAGGACTATTTACTATCATTCCGCTATACGCTCCAAGAAAAGAGTTTAAAGGTGAAGATAACAGGCCCAGAACTATCAACGGATATGTGAGTCTGTTGGGTATGGTATAGGTTTGAAAGTCTACCGTGGAGACAATAATTAAAGATAGCACTAAGAAAAGGAAAATTGTTATTGTTACAGGAGCACCCTGGAACTTACGATAGGTGAGGAGAAAAAAAAGGCCTGTTATTAGTTCTATCAAAGGATACTGGAGAGATATCCCTCTACCACAGTAACGACATTTTCCTCCGAGAAGAGCATAGCTTATCAGGGGTATATTGTCGTACCACTTAATTTGCTTTCCACATTTAGGGCAGTATGAGCCGGGCCTGATTATCGACTCCCCTCGTGGTATCCGATAGATGCAAACATTGGCAAGACTGCCAAATCCTAATCCTAAAATGAAAATGAGAAGATAGAGTAATAAAACCTGAAGACTCCTTAGCCCCATTAGAAATCTTAGAGTTCTAACGGTGGATTTCCATCGCTTTCAGTTGGTTTTCTGCTGTTGCCCTCGCCTGGTCGTTCCTGCTTGTGGCAAGAATATTTTCCCAGACAGCTATTGCCTTTCCGAATTCTCCCTTGGCTTTATAGATATTGGCGAGAAAAAACTTAACCACTTCGGGGCAGTCTCTATATCTAATCGCCTCTTCGAGAAGAGGCACAACTTTATCATACTCCTTGGTCCTTGTATAAACAATTGCCGCTATATAGAGGCGGAACTTCCAGAATTTTGGATTATTCTTAATTCCTTCTCGAAGAAGTTCAATTGCCTCGTCGTATCGCTCGTGATTAAAGGCGAGACAGCCGCTGCCGAATAGATACGCATAATGGAAATAGGGGTCAAGCCGAACCACTTCATGACACATAGGGAATAAATCCTCATACTCCCCTCTCTCGCAATAGTCTGGGTGGTGAGCGTGTTCCTCCTCTTCCAGAGTTCCGTAATACTGCAGTAGTCTTATCCAGGCCAAATCGGAAGATATCCGCCGAAGACCGAGCAAGCTCCCCCAGAAATAGATAAAAGAGGAAGGCTTCACCTCTATTATCGACGGCAGAGGAAATTGAAACCTCTTCTCTACCTGGTGCTGAGCGAAAACAGATAAGCCAAGTAGAGGCAAAATCAGAAAAATTAGACTAATTGACTTCCTCATTTTTCACTTGGTAGGGGCGACACTCAGTGGTCGCCCTGTAGGGGTGGCACTCTGTGACCACCCCGGGGACGGCACAGAGTCCGTCCCCTACAGCCACTTGGACTATCAGAACTCTTTTCGGGAGAAGACGAGAACTGAAAGCCAGGTGGCTACGCTGGCATAAATTAAACTATAGGCTACCTGCCAGAAAATGGTAGTCCCCGCTAAAGGATTCGGGTAGCCCATATAGTCCTTAACATTCAAGTATTGAAAATTGGGCAAAAGGTAATAGATTCCTTTTAGAAATATTGTAATCCTGACCCCTTTTTGTATCAATACATAGTTCAGATATTTCAAATGGTCGGTAACATGGCCCAGAATCCATAAGAAGAAAGTACCACTAATGCTCGAAATCGCTGAAGTCGAAATTAGAGAGATAAGAATCGCCAGGGCACTGATAATTACCACTTTGAGGAAAATAGAAGTTATTGCCAGTAAGAACCTGAACTCAAATTCCCAGCCTTTAATATAGAGAAGAAACAGGAGGCCAAGAGACATTACAAGGATATTGATTAGGGAAATAAAGAGAATGCCACTATAGCGTCCCCAGATATACTCGAAGCGCCTCACGGGTCTTGCCAGAATAAGCGAGATACTCTTATTCTCCATCTCTCCCAGGACGAGACCAACTGCAGCAAAAATAGCACTTAAAAAAGCAAATATTTCAATTGCACCCAGCCCGATATCCAGGATTACCCTCGTCTCCTCTCCTGGCGAAAGCATAGAGAAGACAACGGAACTCACTATGATTACCAGAGCAAATAGAAGAATAGTATAGAAAATTTTGTGCCTGATATTCTCTTTGAGCGTATATTCTGCAATTGGAATTATCTTCTTCATTATCCTTCCCCAGAAACAGTCTCTGAGAAAATGTCCTCCAGTCTCCCTTCCAACCCTTTCACGTCTACTATCTTCTTCAATCTCCCTTGATGTAGAATTCCCACCTGGTCACAAACTCTCTCCACCTCTGTAACTAAATGGGAACTCAAGAGTATGGTCTTTCCCTCCGCTTTTAACCTGAGAATCGTCTGGCGTAACTTCTTAACCCCCAGAGGGTCGAGTCCAGAGGTAGGTTCATCGAGCAGCAAAAGGTCCGGGTCGTGGAGAAGAACTTGAGCCATACCTATCCTCTCCAGCATCCCTTTAGAAAAGTCGGCAAGACGGTCGCCCCTGTTATCTTTGAGCTCTACCAAATCCAAAGTCTCTTCTACCCTCTTCTCTCTTTCTTTTCGAGAAAACCCATAAAGCTTGCCATAAAAGTGAAGTATCTCGCCTGCAGTTAGATACATAAGGAAACAGGGAAATTCAGGAAGATAGCCGATCCTGGAAAGTAGAGACAGGTGGGGAACCCTCTGTCCGAAAATGTAGGCAAAACCTCTTGTGGGAAAGAGCAAACCTACCAGAAGCTTAAGCAGGGTTGTCTTTCCTGAACCATTAAGTCCCAAAAGGCCGAAAACCTTTCTGTCTTCGATTTCCAGATTCAGATTTTCCAGGGCATTGGTCTTCTTTGATGTTAAGAGGTGTTTTCTTACATAGATTTTTGTCAGATTTTCTGTTGTTATAGCCGCCATTAGATAATAAAAAATAGGTTGATGGCCAATTAATTACCTACCAATTATCAAGCCAATCTGTCTAATTCCATTAATTGACACATCAACCTATGCCGTGCAAAGGATTACCAGGTATTCACTATATTACCCTGGGAATCTGCGTGGGTGCAATTAACATTGGCTGTTCCCGCGGCGAGACCGCCAGCAGCCACACTGGTATAGAACCACAGCCCATCATCTCCAGCAACAGTCGTCTCAGCATTCGTCACTGCATGTCCCATGGCAGCAGGAAGCATAACGTTGGGAATCGCGTCTAAGTAGGGACCCGGAAGTGCAGCAACAGCCAGAGCAGCTATTGTGGCTGGCCAGGTACCACCCGTAGCACCGTAACAGATAGCTACTGCTGACCTGATGGAGCCGAGGTTACCCTGGGTCCTCGCCTCCCTGGCTCTATCAATCAAGTTAGCAAATCTGGGGATGGCGATTGCTGCCAGAATACCAATAATTGCCACCACAATCATCAACTCAATCAAGGTAAACCCTTTGCTTTTCCTATGGAATCTCAACACTCTGTATCACCCCCCTTCTTTTGTATATTTTACCACACTTTTTTCTATTTGTCAACCAGTTTCACGGTGGTAGCCGCAACCTTCAGGTTGCGTAAATAAGCTCCGATGAATCGGAGCGGCTACCAAGTGGCCTCACCTGCCCACCAGAGCACCGAGCTGGAACATAGGCATATACATTGAAATAGCAATAGCGCCAACAATAATACCCATGAAGACAATAACCACTGGCTCAATCATAGAAGTCAGAGCTGAAACAGCAGCATCAACTTCCTGCTCATAAAACTCGGCAATCTTGGATAACATTGCATCCAGGTTGCCTGTCTCCTCCCCCACTGAAATCATCTGGGTTACCATCGGTGGAAAAACACCGCTCTCTCTTAAGGGTTGGGATATTCTCTCTCCTTCCCGGATAGCCTCCTTGGCTGCCAGCACGGCCTTTTCAATAACTCTGTTTCCGGAAGTTTTCGCCACGGTCTCCAGGGCCTGAAGAATGGGAACGCCGCTCTTAACCAGCGTCCCGAAGGTCCTGGTAAATTTAGCTACAGCTACCTTTCTCAGGAGTGGACCGAAAATGGGGACCCTGAGTAACATTGTGTCTATACGCATACTACCCGCCTCTGTCCTGTAGTACTGTCTTAGCCCCACGACAAAGACGATAAGGCCAATAATAATGAAAATAATGTAATGCTTAAGAAAATTACTGAACATAAGCAGTATCCGGGTAGGAAGGGGTAACTCGGCGCCAGCCTGCTCAAATATTTTAACAAAGGCAGGAACAACTACTATTACTAAGAACGCGGTAACCGCACCAGCGACAAATGCAATCACTGCCGGATATACCATTGCTGACCTAATCTTCCCACGCAATGTGGCGGCAGATTCCAGGTAGCCTGAAAGCCTCTCCAGGATAACGTCCAAGATACCGCCAAGCTCCCCAGACCTCACCATATTCACATATAACTCACTGAATACTGCAGGGTGGCGGCTGAGAGCTTCAGTAATTGACGTTCCTGATTCTATATCCTCTCGCACACTGGTGATAACTGTCTTGAAAGCCGGATTATCTACCTGGTTCAGAAGAATCGTTAGCCCCTGAACGATCGGGACACCGGCCCCAATCAATGTGGATAGCTGCCGACTAAATAGCACCAGGTCTTTCTGTCTCACTTTTCTTTTCAGGAAATTTACACTATCCAGGACATCTTTCAAAGCATTCTTTCTAATCTCTCCTATTTCCAGAATGATAAATCTCTGGCGTCTGAGGCGGTCGACAACCATCCGTTGCTCCCTCGCTTCCATTGAACCTGTCAAAACATTTCCTTGTGAACTCCTGACTTTATAACCGAATATAGCCATTCTTTACTCACCTCATCCTATTTGTCCGCATCTCCGTTACTACACCCTCTTCTTTCTTACAAATTCTCTTCAAATCTTCGACATCAGGGCTTTCTGCCAGGGCCTGCGCGTAAGTGATCTGCCTGCGCGTGTAGAGGTCATACAGGCTCCAGTTCATTGTCTGCATTCCAAACTTCCCTCCCGCCTGCATAGCTGAAGGAATCTGCTCACTCTTCTCTTCCCTTATCATATTTCTTATGGCTGGAGTAACTCTTAGAACCTCCACTGCCAGACATCTCCCCTTGCCAGTTGCTCTGGGGAGTAACCTCTGACAGAAAACGGCCTGCAGGACAAAGGATAACTGGGAACGAATTTGTGGTTGCTGGTATGGCGGGAAAACATCTATTATTCTATTAACGGATTGTGTAGCATCTGTTGTGTGCAGAGTAGCGAAGACCAGATGGCCTGTCTCGGCTATTGTTAGCGCCGAAGCAATAGTCTCAAGGTCGCGCATTTCTCCAATTAAGATGAAATTCGGGTCCTGACGAAACGCACGCTTTAGCGCCTCAGTAAAGGAGGACGTATCAGTACCCACCTCTCTCTGGGTAACTATACAATTCTTGTGCGGATGAACATACTCGATTGGGTCTTCAATAGTAACAATGTGCCCGCCCCTGTGCTCATTAATGTAATTCATCATTGAGGCGAGCGTCGTTGTCTTCCCACAGCCGGTAGGGCCCGTCACCAGGACCAAGCCGGCAGGCAACTTGACCACATCGAAAACTACTGCTGGCAATCCCAGTCCCTCGAAAGTCATAAAATAGTTGGGTATTGCCCTCAGGGATGCAGCCACTGCACCTCGTTGCCTGAAGACGTTCATTCGAACTCGCCCTATGTTCTTGATCCCAAAAGATAAGTCAAGCTCGTTTGTAGATTCAAATCTCTCTTTCTGTTTATCAGTCAGAAGGCTATAGATTAGTCTTTGACATTGGTCCTCATTAAGCTTCTCATATTCTGTGGGGACAAGTTCTCCGTCAATCCTCAAAGTGGGTGAAACATCCACTGTCAAGTGTAAATCGGATGCTCCCTTCTCCATCATTAATTGAAGTAATTCATCAATAGAAACCAACAATTCCTCCTTTGTCGGCACCCTGCCCCGTCCCAAAACCGGAACGGGGTCGGGAAAGGGCGCCCCACCTCTTTCTTATGGTCGGGCACTCTTTATAGTGCCATTTTATTCGACATCAGCAAATGTTACCCTCATCACCTCTTCAACCGTGGTTACACCCGCCAAAAGTTTCTTGATGGAAGCCTCTCTCAAGGTTACCATGCCACATTCTCTCGCTTTCCCTTTTATTAAATGTGTCGATTCCCTGTTCAAGACAAGTTCCCTTACGTCGTCATTCATTTCCATGACCTCAAAACAAGCCGTCCGTCCCCGATAACCAGTATTGCTGCAGTTATCGCATCCCTTGCCTCGATACAGGGTCACTTTCTTTTTGCCTTTTATTTCTTCCTCTTTAACTCCGATGCTCGATAGGAAATCGGCTGGAACCTCGTAGGGTTCCCTGCAATTTTTACAAATTATTCTAACTAACCTCTGGGCAACAACCATAATTACCGTTGAAGTGGTCAGGAAGGGTTCAATCCCCATATTATTCAAACGGGTCATAGCACCTGGGGCATCATTAGTGTGAAGAGTAGAAAATACCAGGTGTCCTGTCAATGCAGCATTAATAGCAATCTCAGCAGTCTCAGTATCTCGGATTTCGCCAACCATAATTATGTCCGGGTCCTGTCGCAAAAATGACCTCAAGCCCGCTGCGAAAGTTAAGCCGATATCCGGTCTTGCCTGCACCTGATTGATGCCTTGCAAGACATATTCTACGGGATCTTCTATGGTGATAATGTTACGGTCAGGATAATTGAGTGTACTAAGGGTAGAATAGAGAGTCGTCGATTTACCAGAACCGGTCGGCCCTGTAACCAGAATTATTCCGTAAGGGACTTCGATATTTTTCTTATATACAGAAAGAATTTCGGGGTCAAATCCGAGCTTGGTCAAATCGAGACACAAAGCGGAAGCATCCAGAATACGCATGACCACTTTCTCACCAAAGGAGGTAGGGAGAACAGAGACCCTCAGGTCAATCTCTTTATTCATTACTCTAATCTTAATTCTACCATCCTGGGGCAAACGGCGCTCAGCAATGTCCAGTGAAGCCATAATCTTAAGCCGAGAAACAACGGCGTTTTGCAATTTTTTGGGTGGCGCAGAAACCTCATGCAAGACGCCATCAATTCGGTAACGAACCCTAAGGGTCTTCTCATAAGGTTCGATATGAACATCTGAAGCGCCCGACTTGACAGCTCCGCTCAGAAGAAGGTTGACGATCTTAATTATGGGCGCCTCTTCTCCTGCTGCCTCAAGAGCAATAATATCTTCTCCTCCAGTATCGCTCTTTTTTACTACCTCTACATTCGCCTCATCCTTTACCGAAACGTCCATCTCTTTCAAAATATCTTCCATAGAGCCTTTGGCTCCATAATACTTCTCGATAGCATTTCTAATCTCTCCTTCTGAAGCAATCACTACATTAATGTCTTTGCCTGTCATCAGCCTCAAGTCGTCAATGGCAAAGACATTCAAAGGATCACTCATTGCTATTGTGAGAGTCTTCCCTTCGAGAGCAATTGGAACCAGGGTCTGATGCCTTGCCACACTCTCTGGAACACTTCTAATGACTTCTTCGTCGATCTCTCCATATTCAGATAAACTAACATAGGACACACCGCACTGTTTTCCCAGGAAAGCTAACAAAACATCCTCTGTAATATAGCCTAATTCCATGAGGGTCTCGCCTAACCTACCCCCTCTGATTTTTTCTTCCTCTAAAGCTTCCTGCAATTGTTCGGCTGTAATTATACCGACTTCCACCAATAAGTCACCCAACTTCTTTCTTATCGCTGGACCTCTGGGCATAATCACCTCAATTTTCTATTAACAATAATAAGTTAAAGTAAACTGGCTAATTCTTAGTATACCATAGCCATTCTACTTTGTCAACAGCTTTCTTCTCAAACGAGTCTCAACCTGCCGGGGGACAAGTCCCTCTACCCTGCCGTTCAGGCTAACAACTTCCTTCACTATGCTCGAACTCAGATAAGTATATGCCTCTGCCGGCATAAGGAATACCGTTTCGACTTCTGGTGCTAACTTGCGATTTGTTAACGCCATCTGAAACTCGTACTCGAAGTCAGATATTGCACGCAGTCCCCTGACGATAATGCTTGCTCTCTTCTTCTTTGCATAGTCGACTAACAATCCATCGAAATGGGAAATTACAACCCCCCGTAGTCTTCTGGTTACAGCTTTCAACATCTCCATTCGTTCATCTACAGAAAATAGCGCTTTCTTGGCTGGATTTTCAATCACTGCCACCACCACACGGTCAAATAATTCGATTGCCCTTTTTATTACATCAATGTGCCCGTTAGTAACCGGATCGAAACTCCCCGGATAAACAGCAACTTTTTTCTTCTTCATCTTTCTTCTCCTTTTTTAAAATCTAAATTTGTAGACAGTTTCTTTGAGAGGACTCAATAAATTGAGCCTCCACATTCTCGCAAGCATTGGAGATTCGAGGGAGATAACGAGGCCCCCCACCACACCTTAATATCCAAGATTTGAAAAATAGTTTGCGAACGACTTCGGGAATCTTAGCCAAAAAACAAGGACGGCAATCTATACAAATCAAAAAT
>CAZTSA010000050.1:0-9743 GCA_964616885.1 uncultured Clostridia bacterium | reverse complement strand
AGAGCGTGAAGTATCTTTTCTTTTCCATCTTCTTTTATCCTTTTTGCGGCTGCTAGTTTATCAATCAATTCTCTTAGCACTTCTTTCTTTTTGGTTGCCTGTAAATCCACTTCAATGGCATCCTTGCAAAGAAAGTCCATAATCCTCATTTCTCTTACCTCCTATGCAGTATCGCCTTTTTTCGCTCTTTTTATAATTAAACTACATTTCAACAATTTTGTCAAACCAGTTACAGATGATCTGTGAAACTGAATTGCTACATTCTGAATTTTTCACCAAGGTAAACTTTGCGGGCTTCTTCAGATTCCAATAACTCTTTGGCAGTTCCCGAGAGCAGAATCTTTCCCTCATACATAATATAAGCTCTATCAATAATTTCCAGTGTCTCCCTGACATTATGGTCTGTAACCAGCACTCCCAATCTTTTATTTCTGAGCCGAGCAACAATCTGTTGAATCTCCACCGTGGTTATGGGATCAATGCCTACAAAAGGCTCATCTAAGAGAATGTATTGAGGAGTGGTTACCAGGGTTCTCGAAATTTCCACCCTTCTCTTTTCTCCGCCGGATAATAGACAAGCCTTATTTTCTGCCAAAGCCTCTACACCTAACTCTCCAAGCAGACTTTTTAATTTTTCTTTCTTCTCCGAACGGGTAAGTTTAGTAGTCTCCAGGATAGCCCATATGTTCTCTCTGACAGTAAGTTGTCTGAATATAGATGGTTCCTGGGACAAATAGCCAATCCCCTCCCTGGCCCGCTTGTACATTGGTAACCGTGTTATATCTCTTCCCTCGAGTAATATCCTTCCTTTATCGGGACGAAGAAGGCCCACTATCATATAAAAAGTAGTTGTCTTACCTGCCCCATTCGGACCCAGGAGACCGACAATCTCACCTGGGTTTATCTCTATCTCCACGTCGTCAACAACTCTGCGATGCGAATATCTTTTAACTAGGCCACGTGCTAAAAGGCTCATTTTTCAGCATTCAATTGGCACCGTAAACTAACCACACTATCTGGTCTTAGGGTAGATAGATGCCTTTACATTTCCCTCCATAGCGACCGTTTGTTCATCCGTAAATATAGTAATGATTTGTGCTGAGTAATCACCGCGTACATGCTGGTTATCCTGATAAATATGGGGAGAGCCTCCAGATAGAATAACTTTCCTTGTTTCATAATCATAGTCAAGAAGGTCAGCCGTAGCAGCCATTTCCCTTGTTTCTACCCTGGCATTACCTTCTGCATGGATAGTCTTTTCCTTCCCAAACAGATTTATTACCTGTGCTTGCACTTTGAATCTGCTTTCCGCATTCTCCTCATCAATTCGAACAACCTGGGGATTGCCAGTTAGAATGCTTTTCTCGCTCTCTATGTTGTAGGTCAATTTGTCAGAAAAGGCCTCGAGTCTAACAGATTTTTCTGGATAAGCCATAACATGGACGTTCCCTCTTCCTACCACATAATACTTTTTCTCATAATGCTCCATCATATCGGAAGTGATTACATCCTTTCCTTTAAGCAGCTTTACGTTTCCAAAAAAGCGAGTGACTTCTCCCTTCCTCAATATTTCCATTCTCTCGCCTGTAATGTTCACTGGCTCTTTCGGCCTCTCGGCGCAAACCACTCTCACCAAAATGAGTAGGAAAAACAATAGAATACTCTTTTTCATCGTAATTGTTAGCGCAAGAATTTATCTTGGCCAATTTCCTGCTTTAGGAGGAGCCTCGTTTCATATTTGCATTATCTATAAATTACTTTTACGTTCTTCTTTATGATAACTTTCTCCAGCTCTGGGTCTGACTCTACCCCCTGTCCTGTAACTATTGTATTATTCCTTTCCTGGCGAACCCAATCATCCGTAACTATTTTGTCTCGTTTGGAGTCCCACTTTAGGCTTTCTGTCCTCAAAGTTGCTTTCTCTTGTTCAGAAGTCACTACAACATTTCCCCTCACTTCCATATCACTTGATTGAGAATAAAGTTCTCCTTCGCTAGCAGTTAGAATGGAAGTAATCTTGCCCCGATCATAAAACTTGATTTTGAGTCTCTGTACAATTGTCTTTCCTTCCCTTTCATAAATTTCTGCCCTATCTGCTTCCAGCTCCCACTGCTTTTCTCCCTGACTGGTGTGGGTCAGAGTAAAATTTTCTATAGCCTGTTCAGGAAATGATGTTCTATCAGCCACTTTTCCCGTTTCTGACTTTTCCTTTCCACAAGCCGATAAAACAAAAAAAATAACAAACATAACTACCCAGAAAAAGTTCTTCTCGCTCATAATGTTATGGGTCGTTTATTTACCCCCTCAGAAATTTATCTCCAAAGGGAGTCAATAGGACAAAATCTCTAAGGGGGTTTACTGCAATACTCTCGAGTAACCTCTTTCCATTTCCCCTGCAATTTCAATATCATCTCAATTACTTCCCTGAGGACACCTCGTCCGCCCTCAGCTCTGGTTACATAATCTACTACTTGTTTAACCTCTTCTGGTGCATCTTGTGGACAAAAAGACAGCCCTGCTCTTTTCAGAACTGGTATGTCCACAAGGTCATCTCCAATATACGCGAAGTTTTTAGGGTCAAGTTTAAATTCTTTCAAAATCTCCTTTAAGGCTTCGCTTTTATCCATTCTTTTGAGGCGAACGGCTTCTATCCTTAACTCCTTTGCCGTTTGTTCGACCTGTCTGCACGCTCTTCCCGATATCCAGGCAAACTTCAAATTTCCCGACCGTCTAGCAAGATTAAATCCCATACGGTCTTTAACGTTCCAGCTCTTTATCTCTTCTCCAGACTCCATAATCACAATATCCCCTGGCGTAAGCACACCATCGACGTCCATTCCTATCATTTGTATGTTCTTTGCTTTTGCTTTGATTTTTCCGTCCATTTCGTCATACCTCAGGTCACAGAAGAAAATCAAAAATCAAAAATTACAAATTACCAGTCAACCAACCAATCAAAAATTACCAGCTAACTACTACTGATTACAAATTGGGGAAATAAACCCCTGCACTACCTAGAGAATACCTTCTGAAAGAAGGTCTCTCTCGTCCACAATACCTATGGGATGCCCCTTTTCATCTACTACGGGTATATTATCGAATTTCTTGTCCTGCATCATCTTTGCCGCTTCTATAGCCATTCTGTCCGCTGCAATTGTCTTTGGATCTTTGGTCATCACTGCACAAATTTTTTTCTCCAGAATTTTTTCATCCTTTTGTAGCCTGCGTCGCAAATCACCATCAGTAAAAAATCCCACCAATTTACCCGAACCATCAACGACACTGGTTGCACCGAGACGCGTTTTGGTCATTATTAATAACGCTTCTCTCACAGTCTTTTTCTGATTGATTACAGGATTATCTTTGCCTTTTCTCATTATGTCCCCAACCTTAAGGAGTAGTCTTTTACCGAGGGTACCGCCTGGATGGAGACGAGCAAAGTCCTCTTTTTTGAATCTCTTTCTCTTCAAGAGACAGATTGCCAAAGCATCACCTATTGCTAACATCGCTGTTGTACTTGCAGTAGGAACGATATTGTAAGGACAGGCTTCCTCTTCCACTTTAACATTGATAACCAGGTCGCTCTCTCTTGCCAATTTCGATTTAGGTGTGCCAGTTATAGCTATTAACTTTAAGTTCATTTTCCTTATCACCGGCAACATTTTCTCAATCTCTTCAGTCTCACCGCTATATGAGATTGCCAAGACTAAATCTCCCTCAGTCATCATCCCCACGTCACCAAGAATCCCTTCCGCTGGATGTAAGAAAAATGCGGGAGTGCCCGTAGAGGCTAAAGTAGCCGCAATCTTTTTCCCAATCAATCCCGATTTTCCCATGCCCATAACCACGATCTTTCCCTTACAGGAAGCTACCCATTCAACTGCCCTCTCGAAATTATGGTCAATAGCGGGGATAAGATTCTCTATAGCCTTAGCTTCAATGTTCAGTACTCTTTTCGCTTCTTCAATGCTTCCCAAGAGACCCTCCGTTATTACATGTAGATCCAAGCATCCATAATGGAAGGTAGCCACGAGCCTGGCTCTAAATTCTACCTCGACCCTGCCCCTTCCTCCAAGCGAGACAGTAAACTAATCTTTCAAAAATATGCGTAACAAAACATAGGCAACGCCCAAAACGGCATAGATGATTGCCAGAACTTTCAGATGCCATTTCCAGGTTGGCCCTTCTATTAGAATATTTCTCAGATCCGCCTTACATTTTACGCAGGATTTGGCATCTTCTTGGTTAACATACCCGCATTTAGGACAACGCATATATGCCTCCAGGATCCTAGACTTAGCTCTGAGTTCATAGACTCAAGCAATAATTACTGTGAATTACCAGCTACGCGCTTTTTACTATCCTATCTATTCTTATTAGTTTCTCCAGCAGTTTCTTTACTTCGTCCAATCTTATCATGTTTGGACCATCGCTCAGAGCTTTCTCTGGTTCTGGATGAACCTCCAAAAAAAGTCCGTCTATACCAGTTGCCACTGCTGCCTGAGCCAGGAATGGAACGTACTCTCTCTCTCCACCAGTCGCAGTTCCTTTTGCTCCCGGTTTCTGAACACTGTGGGTGGCGTCGAAAATTACAGGATAACCGAAAGACTTCATTATAGGTAAAGACTTCATATCTACAACTAAATTATTGTAACCAAAGCAACTTCCTCTTTCTGTTAAGATAATTTCTTTGTTCCCAACGGATTCTATCTTTTCTATTACATTCTTCATATCCCAGGGGGCGAGGAATTGCCCCTTCTTTACATTTATTGGCTTTCCTGTCCTGGCCATAGATATGACCAGGTCAGTCTGTCGGCATAAGAACGCCGGGACCTGTAAGATGTCGGCTACCCTGCTGACCGGTTCAACTTCATCTATTCGATGAACATCGACCAGTAATGGAACATCAAATTTAACTTTCACTTCCTGCAAAATTTCCAATCCTCTTTCTACCCCTGGACCCCTATAGGACTTAATGGAAGTACGGTTGGCTTTATCGTAGGAGGACTTCAGAATAAAGGGCATGTCTATTTTCCCAGTAATCTCTTTTAATTCTTTTACTGTTCTTCTAATATTCTCTTCCGATTCAATAACGCAAGGACCAGCAATAAGAACCAGAGGAGTGTTTCCGCCGATTTGAATATCGCCAATCTTCACTACATTTACCATTTAGATTCCCCAAAACTCGTTACGGGCATAAAGCCCTACAACATAAATTTCAAATTCCAAATTCCAAAATCCAAATTATTGTATTGGAATGGCTTCGTCAATCAACATAATGGGAATATCGTCCCTGATAGGATACTTTAGCTTACAGTTGTCGCAGATTAACCCATCTTCTTTCTCGTTTAGATGGACATTGCCCTTGCATTTAGGGCATGCCAAAATGTCTAATAGCTCCCTGTCAATGCTCACAAAACCTCCCTGTGTGAATCCAGCTCCGAAGGAGTCCGACGCTTCCATCGGGATTCGGAGTCCTGTCGGACCTGTGCTTTAACCGGGCTGACCAAGGTCGGCCCCTGCGCGACTGCCACCTCATCCCGTAAAATCCCAACAAAAGATAGTTTTTGAAGAGCTTCAGGAATTTTAGCCAAAAAACGAGGACGCGACTGCCACCTCTTCCACAAAGGCTATCTTTATGTGGCACTTTTTAGCCTCTTTATGACTTTTTTCAGGTCTTCTCGGGTATCCACGCCAATGGAGTCATGCTCTGTAATCACTACTTTTATCTTGTACCCATTCTCCAAAGCCCTCAGTTGCTCCAAATCCTCCATTTTCTCCAAAAGGCCTTGCTCCATCTGGACAAAGTCTAGAAGAAAGTCTCTTTTGTAAGCATAAAGGCCAATATGTTTATAATGGACCGAACTAACATTTTTCAGCTCTGAGGAATCCCTGACATAGGGAATTTGCCCACGGGAAAAGTAGAGAGCAAATCCATTGTTATCTATTACTACTTTAACCACATTGGGGTTATTAAGCTCCTTTTGCGTACCTATTTTTCGCGCCACTGTGGCTATATCGATTGCACTATCCTCAACCATTGCCCGCGCTAGTTGTGATATGACTTCTGGAGAAATCAGAGGTTCATCACCTTGAATGTTCAGGAATATATCTCCGTCCAAACTTCTGGCTACTTCGGCCAATCTGTCGGTACCGCTCTCGCAGTCAGAAGAGGTCATTATTACCTTGCCCCCAAAATTCTGAACTACTTTGAAAATTTTCTGGTTGTCTGTGGCTACCAGAATGTCGTCCAGAAGTTCTGCCTTCTTTGCTTGTTCGTATACCCTCTGAATCAAGGGCTTACCCAGTACATCAGCTAGGACTTTACCAGGAAAACGCTTCGAATCGTAGCGAGCTGGAATGACACCGATAATTTTCATTTTTACCAGGAATCGAAATGCCCTGATACTGGATTACATTCCCCCTTACCCTTTAGCCCTCTCCGCCAGGGAAAGGATAACAGCGAAATAGAACATTCCGAATTAATTTTAATTTTAGCATATAATTGCAATAATTGCTAATATAATTTATAATTCAAGCTTTTGTAATACAGCGATATTATGAGCATGAAAATATCTTATTACCGGAAATAGATTTAACATCTTAAATCCAGCGGAATTCAATTCCTTAATAAAACTCCGGAGGCGCAACATGCTTATTCTCTTGTCGATATTCTTAATCCGACATCTTACCCACCTCTCAACGTTATGTAAGATATTATAGCGATAGAATGAGATTATGACGATTTTTTTTGCTACTCTATGGAGTTCTTTTAGAATCTGTAATCGACTACGCGGCTGAAGAATGTGCTGGAATAACCTTATAGTTACAACACAATCGAAAGAATCATCTTTTAAAGGTAGATGCTCTATATCTCCTACCAGGAAACGGTGTCTGGAACTCTCTAAAGGAGAATATTCCCTGGCAGCCCGGACCATAGGAAAAGAGATGTCTATACTGGTCAAATTGAGACTTCTTTTCAGGAGCAAATCAGAAAAGCGGCCATAACCGCAGGGAACATCTAATATAAAGATATCCTTTCCATCTATATGCCCGAAAATTTTCTGCAGTAACTTCTGCTCTCTGTTGTCAACTATTTTCTGGTCTATCCCTTCATATCTGGTCTTTCTGTATGTTTCTACATCCATTTACCGTTTCCTGCAATTCCTAATTCCTTCATCTTATTTTCTACCGTGTTTATGACTTCTTCAACTGTTATAAGTTCCATGCAGTCCTGGTGCTTGCACCTCCTGCAACCTTTTCTGAGGCAGGAGAGTGTAGCCAGGTCTTTCTTGATTGCGGCATTCCCTGAGCCGTAGGGGCCATTCCTCTTTGGGTCGGTAGGCCCATAAAGTCCGATTGACGGAATGGATAGTGCTGAAGCAATATGTAGAGGCGCACTATCACTCCCTATGAACAGTGTGCACCTGGAGATGAGAGAAGCTAACTCCTTGAGACTCGTCCTGGGAGCAATAACGGGTTTCTCTTCCATTAAACTTTTTATGGATGCAATTAGATTTTCTTCCCCAGGCCCCCAGAGTAGTATTATTTTCACTTTGAATTCTTTTATGAGAACGTCTGCCAGATGGGCGTAGTTCTTGCTTGGCCAAATCTTGCTCTTCCAGCTTGACCCGGGATTTAAAGCAATGAGAATCTCTCCCGTCTCTATTCCTTTCTCCTTCAAAAAATGCTCCACGTACTCTTTTTCTGATTCTCCAATCTGAATTAGAAATTCTTTCGTTTCCGTTTCGGCTCCCAGAACGCTGGCTAGCGCAAGGTATCTTTCGACTGCGTGCCAATCTCCAGGAAATGGAGGAGCTTTAAAGTTAATAAACACTGAGTTAAGTTCCCTGCCGTTCTTAGGGCTGAAGCCGAGTCTCACCCTTGCGCCTGTTATGTAGGCGAAGAGACCACTGCGTAACTGCCCATGTGAGTCTACTACAAGGTCGAATCTTTTCTGCCTTAATTTCTTTATAAGTGGCCACAATCTGCTAACCCACCTATCCCTCTCAAACACAATCACTTCATTGAGGTAGGGATGTCCAAGTAGAATCTCTTCTGCCCTTTTCTGAACCAGCCAGGCAATATATGCACGGGGATATCTCTTTCTCAAAGCTACCAGAAGGGGAAGGGTTTGTACGACGTCGCCTATCCCGCTCAATCTGATAATCAGTATCCTCCGGAATTCCTGGGATATCATCTCCACTTCTTAATTTTCCTTTCTAGTAATTCATCAATTCGGTCAATGAGGTCGTTCCGAATTTGGTTGGCAATGTCTATCTTTCTTTTAATCCTTCCAATATAGGCATCATTCACATCGGACTTTCTGGCTTCGTCTTCAAGATGCCAGAGTTGAACGTTTGTCTGAGACAAGCCATCTACCAAGGCTCCCAATGTTCCAGAAACCTTCCTTTTCTCGCCCGCCTGTTTATAGAGCTTCACCTTTTCGTCTTTCAACTTTACTTTTCCCTTCAGTGCTTGAGCCAAAAATTCATTCATTTCCTCGATTAGATCTTTGCGTTGGGCTTGAACTATATCTATCTTATTTCGGCTCTTCTTTTTTGCTTTTCTCAAATTATTGAGTCTGATGTTCTTAATCGTCAATTTGTCAACTAAACTTCCCAGTGTCTCTGACAACTTACTCCTCCTTTCTATGGAGTGATCACAAAGTGTAATCCCTAACCGACTATCTGCCAAAGCACATAGCTTCCCAAGAAAAGTTGGTTTGCGACGAGCACTTAATTTCTTGCGTTACTAAATCTTTGCGAGTAAACGATAAAATTTCAATTGTCCGAACCCCGATTTATCGGGGCGACTACCTCAAGACCTCCCTTTCGAGGACTCCAGTGAGGCGAGCAAGTTCGCCCCTACCTATTTTATGAGAACAAAATTTTTGTACTCTCCAATTCTCCACCCTGTTTTTTTGGCAATGAAATCTGAGATTCTATTTCTTATGTCTTTAAAGGTCAGTTGGTGGGTACTCTTTGAAATATCGAATTCTCCCTGCCACCTGCTGATTCTTTCTTGCATTACCCCGGGATGGCTCTCTGTGTATTTCTTCAGCATCGCCGGGTCGATGTGTTTGAGATAGTCGTATTCTCCACTCTTATATTCCTTGTTCCAATCGTTGCCGTGGTGAAGGGAGTCGTGATAGCGTTTCTTTGCTGCCATTACTTGCGGAGGCCGCACCCAACCATAGTGGAAGATGTAAGCGCCAGTATCTTTTACCCACAATTTCGTTCCGTTATGCCTGAAACCCTGGGCGCTGCTCCAGGAAGATATGCCTCGGAAGTTCCTGATTATCCTCACTTCGCGTTGATACCAATGGTATGAATTTATAAAAGTTGAGTAATCTCCGTAGAAATGTATCCAGTGGAATATGAGTCCTTCAACCTCTTCATGGGGAAGTTCTTCTTCCATACATTTCAATATCTTTTCCAGGTCTCGCTCGTGGACTACCTCGTCAGCTTGTAAATAGAAACACCAATCGCCCTCGCATTTTGCTAGGGCAATGTCTGTCTGCTGTGCCAGAATGCGGCCTTTATGCTTGAAGTTCGGGTCCCATTCAGATTCGATTATCTCAATTTTTCCGTTCCTGATGGAACTGATAAGGTCGAGAGTGTCGTCATCTGACTTGCCCACATTTACTATAAACTCATTGCAGATGGGCAGTATGGATTTAATAGACTCCACCACAGGAAACGAAAATTTAATAGCATCTTTCACAAAAGTAAATCCGCTTA
>CAZTSA010000049.1:0-9758 GCA_964616885.1 uncultured Clostridia bacterium | reverse complement strand
ATCTGTCAACCAATTTCAAACAACAAAGTGTCTCACATGCCCGTGGGTTTACCAGCCAGCCACTGGGTCCTGTCTATCCACATAAAATGTTACGGCCCTGTTGTTAACAAAAGTTAAGGAGAAATTTTTATAGACCCCATCTACTACCCCATCATCAAACGAAGTCTTTAAGGTTACCTCCGGCCGGATTCTATGCTTACCCTCCTGAATATCTTTAACCAGTATACCCCCATTTATATACTCGTCATATCTATCTTTTCCTCCCACACCATAGTTTGAGCCTGTTATTTCATCTACTATGTTGAATCCAGTAATGCCAGATTCAATATATCCCACACCAGCGATTTTCACTTCATTCACTTTTCCTAACCATTTGCCTTCGGGCGGATTATCAGTTTTCAACAAGGTTCTATCGTCTGCCATAGTAAAGGAGGGCTTCAACTGGGACGGTGTACTCCAGAACCACTTGTTGTGAGGCCAACCAACATAGTACCATACGCCCCTGCAAATCCAGAGTTGCCTTCCTTGTCCTGATAGTGCAGCGCTATTTATTCTCCAGTGATTCGGTCGCATGTCTGTAGTATTATTCATGTATTTATACCATTTTAGAAATACCTGAAAATCCTGAATTAGGTAATCTTTCTTAACAATACCTAAATACCATGAGGACTGATTGGATAGAGTTTCTACACCTGACCAGCCTTTGTAGGAGTTCCAGGGGTCCTCGGCCTGGGATGGGCCGGCGACTGCCAAAAGAAAGAAAGAAAAGATAACAACAATTGAATTCTTTAGAATTATTGATCTTATTTTCATTTTTTCTTCCCCTTTTTCACCCACTATTGGGAGTCCCCCCTCACCCCTTCCCTCTCCCCCGTGGGGAGAGGAGACTCGAGTGGGAAAGCCTAAAATCAAAAAGCTCGCCTTGCTACCTTACCCATGAGAAATTGAATTTTTTAACTGGGTAAACTTCGGTAGCTTGGCGAGCTCAACCTGGAGTCGGACGCTACTTTGGCTCCATAGCTTTGCGTCCCCCGATCTCTCGGGGTTTGCCTTTTGCGAAGCCCTAAGTCTACTTATATTTTATGCTGTAGAAGTGAAGAATGTGTGAAAGAACTGTGAAATTTCTGTGAAATTTTTATTGAGATGTTCTTATCCCACACATACTTTAAAACTAATTTGAAAAAAATACCTCCGATTTTACCAATAAACACAAAGGGCCGTGGTCAATCGTTGCTGTCTCATGATAGGTGACTATGGCACTCTGGTATCTTTCGGTAAGTCAAATATAATTGTTTCATTCTGGTCGGCATTGAAACTGACCTGCCTAGCCTGTAACATGGATATCAATATTTCAAGGGGAAATAAGAATTGCTTTGCTTTTCTAAATAGAAACACTGCCTTAAATTTAGATTCTCAAGACGAGAGAGGTAAACCTACATAGATAGGACATACCACTGTAGTAGATATTTCACGGAAGAAAAATTTAACAAATATCTTATAGCATACTTCAATATTTAGTGTCAATGAAAATTTGTAACAATTTTGCCCCTGCTAAATCGGAAAAGAGAAGCCAAGACATCAACAATGCCAAGAGGAAAGCAAAGATTACGGAGCTATCGCTCCGCTACTCCTTTCAAACGCTTTACGGGCGTAAAGCCCTACACTACCAACTTCGTTGTCCTTATGGGGATGAGTTCCCGGGCGACCATCCCGATAGTTCGGGATAAATTTCAATCGCCCTACGCGACCTACATTGAGGCAGAACTTCGCTCTGCAGCTACATTCCGCAACCGGAGTGGCGAAGCAAGGCTTCACATTCATAACGCGGAGCTGTCGCTCCGCTACTCCTTCCCTATTGGTCCGAGTGGGAATTTGGCGAGTTTTTTTCTGTTAGAATAGTGTATGGGTCCTGGGCTTTGATTAGGGGAGGGCGAAATATTTGCTCTCTCATTATTTTTGGTGGGGAGGTTAATCTCCAGTCCACTCTCTTCTGCCTTTCGATAGGTCTCCTCTATTAGATTCTTGACCTGACCATTGTCGGGGTGCTTTTCGCTTATCTTTCCGTAGAGGTCGAGGAGATTATTCACTTCCTGGCTATTTGTGACAGGCAACTTCTGGCATTCTTCAAGTGCTTCTTGAATTTTGTTTTGAATGAGTAGAGTCTCAACAAATTCGTATCTATGTTCTGGATTCTTCTCAGTTAGCTTCCTATAAATTTCGGAAGCTTTATCGAAAAGTGAGTTCTCAACATATATCCTGGCGAGTTCGGGGAGATTCTCGAAGGTTAATTCGCCTCTCATACGCATTTCCTCTGCAAGATTGAGGAACTTCTCCTTGTGGCCATTTTCGAAATAGAGTTTGAGGAGTCTATCCTGATATTCTGGCATTTTCTTATCGAGCTGGCTCAACTTCTCGTAAGCACTGATGGCTCCTTCAGTGTCTTTTAGCTTCTCACAGAGTTCGCCGAGAACGCTCAAATCGTAGGGGTTTTCTCTAACTCTCACCATTCGCCTGAAGATACTTACCATTCTATCTTCTTGACCTAAATCGTGATATATTTGCGCTAACCTTTGTAGAATAGCGTTATCATCTCCTTCTAAGGAGGACTTCTTTTCATACATTTCGGCTGCTTTTGTTAAATCTTTGGAATTATGGTAGGAAAGCGCTGCCTCGACAAACATTTCTGCTCTCTCATAGGCTAATGCGGAAGTGGAATCGAAAATCTTCTCTTCTTTGTAAAGATTGGCAAGCATCTTTACTAAATCCCTGTCTTCTGGCAGATATCCACAGGTTCTCTCGTAGGTAAGGAGCCCATTGTATCTCTTTAGAATTCTATTATGTTTCTTTTGATAAACTAAAATGAGAGTGAAACTGAGAAGGAGTAAGGGAAGGAGAATTAGAAGAATTAGCGCATTGGAGTAGCGCAACTCGGCTTCTTCTACCTTCGGGGCTTCCAGCTTTTTTGCTTCTTCTATCTTTGGAGGTTCTATTTTTTCTTTGGCTTCTTTCGGAGTTGGTTCAATTGGTAGGGCTTTTGTTGCCGGTTTTTTTCTTAAGGACCTGATTGTCTCTATGCCTTCTATGGCTTCCGGGTTTTCCCGGTCTATGGATAAAGCTTCCTGAAACTCAATTATGGCATCATCAAATTGTCCTTGATTTAGATAATCGTAGCCGCGAGATAGATGGGATTCTAAGAGGGAATTTTCTGCATTGCTGGGAAGAACCAGTCCGAGGAGAAGTGTGGTAATGAGAAGCAATTTTCTCATTGAATCCCGATCTCCCTAACGCAGGCTGAAGCCTGCGGCTACCAAATCGTTTAAAACCCTTCCTTTCGGAAGGACTCCAATGGTCATCTACGCAAAGTTGGGCGCCGAAAGAGTGTCGCCCCTAAACTTAAGGATTTAGTTCTTTTTTGATGGCTTCGCTAATTTTTTTCGCTATTCTTTCTATCTTTCCTCTATCTTTCCCCTCAACCATTACCCTAGCGAGAGGCTCTGTGCCAGAGTACCTAACCAGAATTCGACCTTCTCTCCCCAACCTGGATTCTGCCTCTTTAATCAATTTAGAAGTCAGGGGAAGAGCGGCAAAGGGCTTTCTCTCCTTAACTTCCACATTTATTAGAACCTGGGGTGCTTTCTCCATTATTCCTGCCAGTTCAGATAAGGGTTTCTCTTCCTCTTTTACTATGGAGAGGACTCTCAGGGCTGTAATTAGTCCGTCTCCTGTCTTATCATAATCGAGAAATATGATATGGCCTGCCTGTTCCCCGCCCAATACGGCTCCACTCTTGAGCATCTCTTCCAGGACATAGCGGTCTCCAACCTTAGTCTGGAGCACGCGAATTCCTAACTTATCCATTGCCAGAAGGAGTCCTAAATTGGACATAGATGTTACTACCAAGGTGTTATTCTTCAATTTTCCCTTTCTCTTCAGACACTGGGCGCATATCGCCATTAGATGGTCACCATCAAGGTCGCTTCCTTTCTCATCCGTAAAAAGGACTCTATCTCCATCGCCATCAAAGGCAAATCCCAGGTCGGCTCGATTTGCCTTTACAGCTTTCCGTATTACTTCCAGATGGAGAGAGCCACAGCGCTCGTTGATATTTTTTCCGTCCGGAGCATCGTTCAGCACGACGACTTCTGCTCCGAGGTCGCTAAAAATCTTTGGTCCGATTTCCGATACCGAGCCATTGGCGCAATCAATAACCATTTTCAGCCCAGAAAAATTTGCCTCCTCTGGTATGCTTTTCTTTACAAAATCAATATACCTCTGTTTAGCTTCGGGGAAAGGAGTGATATTGTCTTTCTTTTCTTTTTTTGTCTTAGAAAATTTGAAATTTGCCAGCTTCTCTTCTATTTCGTTTTCTACTTCGTCTGGAAGTTTCATTCCTAAATTGGAAAAAAATTTTATTCCGTTGTACTTGTACGGATTATGCGAGGCTGAAATAACAATACCCGCAAGGGAGTTTGTAGCCTGGGCTAAGTAAGAGATGGCTGGCGTGGTAATTATACCACAATCCCAAACCTCAACTCCTCTTTTGATTAATCCGCTTGCCAGGGCATCAAAGAGCATCTCACCCGATTCTCTGGTATCACGACCTATGATGATAGTTAGTTTGGGAGAAGGCGCCTCTTGCGGGCTTAACCTGGCGGGGTGAAAATGGCGGGTTAGGGTTTCAGCAGAGACAATTCCAATTTTTTCCACAAACTCGGGAGTGAGAGGGTACTCACCGGCAATACCGCGAATTCCATCGGTGCCGAATAGCCTTACCATAGACTCTTCCTGAAGCTACTTCCCCAAGTATTTGACATAGTACCACAGGAAAATTGCCAAAAGTAGAGCTACAACCTTTATTCCCAGGTTCTCTCTGAATTTCTTTATCATTTGAATCGGTGATGAATTAGATTTGAATAAACTGCTCTTTTACTTCTGCCAACCTCGCCCTGTAGAGCTCAGTTATCTCGGAATGCAATTCCTTTAAATCTATCTTCCTTTCCAATTTTCCATTGCGAGCCAGGGAAATATCGCCGGTCTCCTCTGAAACGACTATTGCCCAGGCGTCGGAGACTTCGGTAATCCCGATTGCTGCCCTGTGCCGCATTCCAAGAATCTTACTCACCCCGGGCTCGTGAGTTAGTGGTAAGACACACCCGGCAGCAATAAGCCTCTCATTCTGAATGATTATTGCACCGTCATGGATGGCCTCGCGGCTCATAAATATAGAAGAGATAAGTTCAGATGTGACTTCCCCGTTAATAATTACGCCACTTTCTATATAGTTTCGAAGCCCTGTATTCTGCTCAAGAACTATCAAAGCCCCGAAACCTTTCTTGCTAACCTTCTCCAGGCCTTTGATAATCTCGTCAACAAAAACTAACTTTTCACTAAAAAATGACTTCAATACAGGGCCTTTCCCAATCTGCGCCAGGACGCTTCTGAGTTCTGGCTGGAAGACAATAACAATGGCAATCACGCCAGCAACCCAGAAACCCTTTAATATCCAACTCACAGTTCGCAAGTTGAGTGCACCGGCGACTATGGTACCCAAAATTAAGATGAATAGTCCGCGCAGAACCTGGATGGCTCGGGTACCTTTGAGCAACATAAACAACTTGTATGTTATGTATGCTACGATTAAAATGTCCAGGATATTAACCAGGTAACTTCGCCAAAGCCAAGCCAGAAACTCCATTTTTGCCTATCCTCCAAAGATATTTTTGAATAACTGCAATTTTTCAGGGTGACTTATGGTCTTAATCCGTATATTCTCTCCATCCAACTTCTAAATCTTCTCCTGATTCCTTCTCTCATCACCATTCTTCCCCTTCTCATTCTGGCTCTTAAGGTGGGGGGTCGCCTTCTCCTCGGGTATCTTCGACCAAGAATTATCCCTAACTGCTTGCCCACCCTTTCAAAAACTTCCAGGACTCTGTCTAATTGCTCATCTGTGTGGGTAGCCATATAGCTGGTACGAATTACAGCTCTTCCTTTGGGAACGGCTGGACTGACAAATGGATTGGAGAATATGCCGTTTTCGAAGAGAATTTTTCGCATCTTGAAGGCTACCATATCATCTCCAACAAGAAGAGGAATGATGGGGGTTTCACTGGTCCCTGTATCGTATCCCATTTCCTGGAAGCCTTTTTTCATTTTTCTCGTATTTCTCCACAGTTGTTCTCGACGCTCAGGTTCCTCCTCTATAATTTTCACTGCCTCTAAAACTACAGCTACCGAAGCCGGTGGAGGGCTGGCACTAAAAATCAGTGCCCGCGAATGGTGTTTCAAATAGTGAATAACCTCTTCAGAAGCAACAATAAATCCTCCGATAGAAGCCAGAGACTTACTGCAGGTCCCCATTGTGATGTCAACTTCGTCCTGTAAACCAAAATGCTCGGCTGTCCCTCTACCACCTTTTCCCAAAACGCCAATGGCATGGGCGTCGTCAACCATAGTTCTGGCTCCGTACTTCTTGCCCAACCTCACTATCTCAGGCAGATTGGCAATGTCTCCTTCTGTGCTGAACACTCCATCCACCACGATGAATTTACCTCGCGACGGCTCGATGGACTCCAGAGTCCTCTCCAGGTCCTCCATATTATTGTGCCTGAACCTTCTTGTCTCACCAAACGACAGCCGACATGCGTCAATGATGCTGGCGTGGTCGAGTTTGTCAGTGATAACCACGTCATCCTTTCCCACTAAGCCAGCGATAGTACCTAAGTTGGTGAGAAATCCCGTAGTAAAAAATAGAGCTGCTTCCTTCCCTTCAAATTTAGCAAGCTTCGCCTCCAGTTCCTCATGAAGGTCGAAAGTTCCATTCAAGAACCTCGAACCAGTACAACCTGTCCCGTATTTCCTCAAAGCTCTGGCCGCTGCCCTTTTAAGTCTGGGATGAGTGGTAAGGCCCAGATAATCATTCGAGCCAATCATAATCATTGGTTTCCCATTGACAATGACTTCCGGGTCCTGAGCAGACTGAACTGTAGTGAAATAGGGATAAAAGCCAGCTGCCATTACCTCCCTGGCAGTGGTAAATTTGGCACATTTCTCGAAAATATCCATTTCTCCCTCCCCGGAATACTCGTAGTATTGTCAAAAAAAATATTTCTACAATTACGCCCATAAAGGGCTACACTACCGTCGATGGTTTTGGTAGTGTAGGGCTTCATGCCCGTAATTTGTAATTTGGATTTTGGCATTTGGATTTTGAAATTTATATTGTGGGAGCTTGTCCCCTTTTTAGAGCCAGCCATTATCTTTATACCAGCCAGCGGTTATTCTCAGTCCTTCCTCAAGGCTAAACCTGGGCTTAAAACCCAGATGTTCTCTTGCTTTAGTTATGTCACAGAACCATCCATTGAGGAGCTCTTTTGCTTTCTGCCTGTCAATTAAAACTGGCCTCCGTGTTATTCCTGCGGAAAGTTCTGATAAAAAAGCCGATGCCAAAAGGAGCCAACGGGGTATGTTTATCCTGATTGCTTTTATTCCCATTACCTGGGCTGCTATATCCGAAGCTTCTTCCCAGGAATATGACCTTTCATCGGCAATAAAGTAAGTCTCGCCACTGGAATTTTCATTTTCTGCCGCCAAGACCATCCCCTGTACCAGGTCTCCAACATATAATGCATTAAAATGCCCCTCTCCCTTTCCTGGAAGAGGTCTTATCCCTCTCTTAAGAAACTTAAAATATGTGTAAATGTCCTTATCCCGGGGTCCATAAATTACCGGTGCTCTAATAATCAGAATCGGCAATCTGTCACTATAACTCTGAACCACAAATTCTCCCTTAAGTTTACTTTTTCCGTAATCGGTGATTGGCTGACAATCTCCTTCGCCATTAGGATTGGTCGGCCCCACTGCTGCCTGGCTGGAGAGATATATAAACTTTTTCATATTTCGATTTATTTTATTACATACTTCAACTAAATTTCTTGTTCCCAGAAAATTCACCCGGTAGAACATATCCCGGTCCACAGCTCTCACCACTCCTGCCAGGTGATAAACATAATCCATACCTTCTACCGCCCTGTAGAGACTCTCTTTTTCTGTGCAGTCCCCGCAGACAAATTCTAAATCCAACCCCCTGAGCCAGTTAAGATTGCTCGTCTTCCGGACCAGACAGGTCACCGAGTATCCTCTCTTTTTTAATGCCTCCACCAGATGGCTCCCGATAAATCCATTGGCACCACTTACCAACGCTCTCATTCCCTTCACTCCAACAGTTCCATAATTGCTTTTACTGATTCCTCAGCGGCCTTCGGCCTCGCCAGAAGTAGAGCTTTCTGGCTCATCTCTCTTATCTTCAGTGGAGATACCAGTAATTCTTCTAAGACTTCTGGCAATTCCTTCAGTTGGTCTATTGCCAAAGCTGCCCCTTGCTCAATTAGGTATTGACCATTTCTCTCTTCCTGCCCGGGAATTGGTTTAACAATAATTAGCGGGAGACCCTTGGCTAAAGCTTCGGCACTGGTCAGTCCGCCAGGCTTGGTAATTATCAGCTCACTGGCCTCCATCAAGCTATCCATACTATTGGTATAACCCAGCAACACTGTTCTAAACGGCAAGTCCCTTCTCTTTCTATTTACTCTGAGCCAGAGCTTACTGTTTCTGCCCGCAACCACAATTGCCTGAAAAGGAGCTTTCACTTGAGAAAGTAACCTCAGAATCCTCTCTACTGGAATCATGCCCCGGCTCCCGCCTGTAATTAATAGTGTAGTCATCTCCGCAGGCAACCCCAATTCCAACCTTCTCTTCGGCTTATCGTAACAACTGATAAATTTAGGGTCGATGGGAATGCCTATGTGCCTAATCTTTCTCCCGGGAATACCTCTCTCTATAAGAGTTTCCTTTGTCTCCTCTGTTGGTACAATGTACAGGTCTACACTTTCGTGGAGCCAATAGGGGTGAACCAAGTAGTCAGTAATCACAGCCGCCAGAGGAAGACCATTTCCCTTTTCCTTCTTATAAGCAGCGGCTACGTGGCAGGGAGCAGCCTGAGTGCAAATGATAGCATCGGGGTTGTGCTCCTTCAGTATGCTCCCCATTTTCCCGAAATAAAAACGATTAATGAACTTCCTCAGGTCTCTCGTGGCGTCCGCCAAATCCTGATTGTCGTAGAGGGCCCTCCAAATCAGGGGAATCTTTTTGATGACCTTCGGGTACCAATCAATCATAACTCTTCCGGTTCTCGGGTAAGCACATTCGATAGAATCCAATGCCAGAGTCTCTACATTAGAATATAGTACCTTAAACGCGCTCTGTAGAGCCTGAGCTGCCCTGTGGTGCCCTGAATCCTGGGAAGAGTAGAAGAAAAGTAGTTTATTTCGCATATCAGAAAATAGTCTCCTCTATCCTTGCAACGGCGCGCTGTGCCAGGTCTCTAAATCTCGCTCAACCTCTTCTTTTGGTTCTTGAAGGGAAAAGAGTTTTATCCAATCGCCTTCCTGCCAGGCACGGTCGTAGATTCTGGCTACTCCATCAGCATACCTGTCTATTTCGCCACTTAACTGGCAGATAACGCTCTCTCCCCCTTCGTGGGTAGGATAGGCATTGAATCTTTCACAATATCCGCGGAGCACCTCTGGTCGGTCAACAATCATACAAGCCCGCAAAGTGTTTCCATCATAAGGAATACCTTTCCTGATTGCTCTAAAAAATGGAGATTTTAATGCCTCGGTTAAGCTTTTTTCCCTTACATTGTCACAAGCGAAATGGACAAACACGCAGGGCTCTATATCCCCTTGACAGTTGATGTG
>CAZTSA010000048.1:0-9821 GCA_964616885.1 uncultured Clostridia bacterium | reverse complement strand
TTTATGGAGATAAGATTTTGAACGGGAGGGAGTTACAGATTCCCCATCCTGAATTACATAAGAGGAGATTTGTTTTGGTTCCTCTTGCAGAAATCGCACCAAAATTGGTCCATCCTGTTTTCAAGAAGACTGTTCTGGAGTTATTGAGGGACTTAGAGGATAATTCACAAGTCCAGCTGTTAGAAAAAAGGGGTCAGAGTCATTTTTGAGTGTATATCCTCCTTCCCAGTCAGGTCCTGTCGGGTCAAAATAAGGTCGGTCAAAATAGAATCGAGGTCATTTAATGCAAAAATGGGCAAAAATGACTCTGACCCCTTTTTAGGAGAAGAATGAGAATAATAAGAAAAATTTCCACAATGCAAAGAGTTGCTGACAAGCTAAGGGAAGAAGGCAAGTCTATTGGTTTCGTTCCCACAATGGGAGCACTGCACGAGGGTCACCTCTCTCTGATGCAAAGGGCAAAGAGAGAAAATGATGTTCTGGTCATAAGCATATTTGTTAACCCTTCTCAGTTCGGGCCTGAAGAAGATTACAGGAGGTATCCTCGCCCTTTCGAGAAGGATAGGTCTCTTGCTCAAAAAGAAGGTGTAGACATAATTTTTTGCCCTTCTGTTTCCGAAATGTATGAGAGAGGATATTCTACTTATGTGGAAGTAGAGGGTCTATCGAATAGACTTTGTGGGCTTTTCCGGCCAGGACATTTCAAGGGAGTGGCCTCAGTGGTCTGCAAACTGTTCAATATTGTGAAGCCCCGCGTTGCCTATTTTGGGCAGAAGGATTACCAGCAGCTGAAAATTATAAGGCGAATGGTCGAGGATTTAAATATGGGGGTGGAAATTAGAGAATGTCCTATTGTTCGTGAGCCAGATGGATTAGCCATGAGTTCCCGAAATTACTACCTCTCTTCTCAGGAAAGGAAGGAGGCTCTCTCATTAAATAAAGCGCTGAAGTGTGCGAGGTCAATGGTGAAGGCGGGAAGTTCTATTCCAGATGTAATTTCGCAACTACAGAGAATTATCCGGGGAGAATCCCACGCCAAAGTGGATTACATAAAGATTGTTGACCCTGAGAACCTGGAAGATGTAGAAAAAGTGAAACCGGGTGGAAAAGTTCTGGTTGCTCTGGCTGTGTGGATTGGCAAGGCGAGATTGATTGATAATATGCTTGTGAAAAGGAAGTAATTTTAAAAGATAGTTTATTCAGCGCTTAGGAATTTTTCAACGCCAAAAAATCTCGGACTCTGTAGGGCGCAAAAATAAACTCCTCCGATAAATCGGAGTCGAACCCCGATTTATCGGGGCTTAAAAGACGATAAGCCGTCCTTGTTTTTTGGCTAAAATTCCAGAAGTTCTTCACGAACTATCTTTTCAATATCTGGAGTGGCAGAGCGAAGCTCTGCTTTACTACAAAGGTAAAAAAGTGGGAAGCAAGGAAGAAATCTTAAGAGAAATAGAAGACCTTAAACTAAAGCGAAAGGCTGTTATTCTCGCCCATAATTATCAGATAGGGGAGATTCAAGATAATGCCGATTTCGTTGGCGATTCTCTGGAACTAAGCCGGAAAGCGGCTGCTACTGACGCAGACACTATAGTCTTTTGTGGTGTACTGTTTATGGCTGAAACGGCGGCTATTCTCTCGCCGGAAAAGAGAGTTCTTCTCCCCGATTTGAGGGCTGGATGTCCGCTCGCTGATATGATTTCCCGAGAGACACTGAAGATGTTAAAAGAGGACCATCCCCAAACGCCAGTGGTCTCTTATGTTAACTCTTCTGCAGAAGTGAAGGCAGAAAGCGATATCTGTTGCACTTCAGCCAATGCGGTAAAAGTGGTCAATTCTCTTCCCCAAGAAAAGGTCATTTTTGTCCCTGATAGAAATCTTTGCCACTATGTGAACCGCTCCACTGATAAAGAGCTAATCTGCTGGGAAGGGTTTTGCCCCACGCATGAAGTATTAACGAAGGAAGATGTCCTGGAAGTAAAGAAAGCTCATCCCGAGGCAAAGTTTGTTGCTCACCCTGAATGTCTGGAGGAAGTATTAGATTTGGCTGACGAGGTTGCCTCTACCAGCGGAATATTGAGTTTTGCCCGAGAAACTTCTGCCAGGGAGTTAATAATTGGCACGGAAATTGGTATGTTACACCGTCTGAGAAAGGAGAACCCGGATAAGAGATTCTATCCTGCCAGCGAAAAGATGGTATGCCCTAATATGAAATATCACAACTTAGAAAAAGTTCGCGATTCTCTCAGAGAGATGGTTCATCTTATTAAGGTCCCTGAAGAAATTAGGGTGAAGGCTTATCATAGTATAAAAAAGATGTTAGACCTGAAGGTGGGCAGTAAGGATTAAAGAAGAGATTATGCATCCCGATTTTCAATCCGGAAATCTGTGCCTACAATAAGAGTGCGTCGGGAGAGGTTTTGTAGGCACGGTTTTAACCGTGCAAAGTACCGACGATTCCAAATTGTTCAGGGCTTAGAGGAAAATCATGGAAGTGAAGACCGATTTTTTAGTGATAGGGAGTGGGGTAGCTGGCTTGAGTTTTGCCCTTAAAGTTTCCGCATGGGGAAAAGTGGCAGTGGTAACCAAAAGGGAGATTGAGGAGTCTAACACGAAGTATGCTCAGGGTGGAATAGCTTCAGTCTGGAGTCAAGAGGACTCATTTGACGCGCACGTTCAAGACACTTTGGTTGCCGGCGATGGCCTCTGTCATCCTGATGTAGTGGAAATGGTAGTCAAAAATGGGCCGGATAGAATTAGAGATCTGATCAACTGGGGAGTGAATTTTACTTTGTGGGAGAAGGACAAGACAAAATATGACCTCGCCAAGGAAGGGGGCCATTCCAAAAGAAGAATAATCCATGCTGCAGACCTGACCGGGGAAGAGGTAGAAAAGACCCTGGCTAAGCGGGTTAGAGAAAATAGTAACATAGCTATACACGAAAACCTGATGGCAGTAAACCTTATTGTGAGAGAGGGAGAATGTTGGGGAGCTTATGTTCTGGACGCTAAGAAAAAAGTGGTCCATACTTTCCTGGCCAAGGTTACTCTCCTTGCCACTGGTGGTGCGGGAAAGGTATACTTATATACCAGTAATTCGGATGTAGCTACAGGAGATGGAATAGCTATGGCGTTCAGGGCAGGGGCTAAGATCGGGAACATGGAATTTATGCAGTTTCATCCCACTTGCCTCTACCATCCAGAAGCCAAGTCTTTTCTCATTTCAGAGGCTGTAAGGGGAGAAGGGGGGATTTTGAGATTGAAGGACGGCTCTCCTTTTATGCATAAATACCACCCACAAAAGGAGCTTGCCCCTCGAGATATAGTTGCCCGTGCAATTGACCGCGAAATGAAGGAGAGAGGAGATGACTGTGTCTTTCTGGATATCACCCATAAGAGCCCGGAATTCATAAAGAAGAGGTTCCCCTATATTTACAGGAAATGTCGCTCTTTCGGCTTCGATATTACCAGGGAGCCACTTCCCGTAGTTCCTGCAGCACATTACATTTGTGGTGGAATTTTAACTGATAGGAATGGGCGGACGAGTCTCAAAAGACTGTATGCTGTGGGAGAAGTTGCCTGTAGTGGCTTGCATGGAGCTAATCGCTTGGCTTCCAATTCCCTTCTGGAGGCGCTAGTCTTTGCTGATAGAGCCAGTCAGCACGCAAAATCCGCGGCCCAGGAAGAAATCACCTTTCCCCCAATTTTGCACTGGGATATAGGACACGCTGTAGATAGTCATGAAGCTGTTATGGTAAGCCATAACTGGGACGAAATTAGAAGGCTGATGTGGAACTATGTGGGGATAGTTCGGTCGAATAAACGCCTGGAGCGAGCTAAGCGCCGCATTGAACTTCTCCAGAAGGAAATCCAGGAATATTATTGGGACTTTATTATTACCAGCGACCTCATTGAGCTGAGGAATATTGCTACGGTGGGACAGTTAATTATTGACTCTGCCATTCAGCGGAGAGAAAGTCGTGGCCTCCACTATAATCTCGACTGCCCATCTAAAGATGACCTCAACTGGAAAAAAGACACGATCATTCAAAAAGAGCCACTTAAATAACGAAGCTCAAGGATAGAGGCTAAAGCCTTCATGTAGCAGCAAAGCGTAAGCTTTGCTTCCCCTCACCCGAACCCTCCCCCAAGGGGAGACGATTTTCAAACTTGTAGCAGCAAAGCGTAAGCTTTGCATCCCTCTCGGCTGGGCGACCGTCCCGATACATCGGGATCGCCCCTACGCGTCGTGGAACAGAATTTTGATATTTTTTGTTAGAGAGAAGTGTAGATGGTCATGGCACAAGACAAGATAATAATCAGGGGTGCCCGAGAGCACAACTTAAAGAATATAGACCTGGAAATTCCCCGTAATAAACTTGTGGTCATAACCGGGTTGTCTGGTTCGGGAAAGTCTTCCCTCGCTTTCGACACCATCTATGCTGAGGGGCAAAGGAGATATGTAGAATCCCTTTCTGCTTATGCCCGCCAGTTTCTTGGGCAGATGCAGAAGCCAGATGTTGACCAGATTACAGGTCTTTCCCCTGCTGTGGCTATCCAGCAGAAAGGGCTCAGTCGAAACCCACGCTCTACTGTAGGGACACTCACCGAAATTTATGATTATCTGAGACTGTTGTTTGCCAGGATTGGCCATCCGCATTGCCCTAAATGTGGAAGGGAAATCCTTCCCCAGACTTCTCAACAAATAGTAGAACATGTTTTGAACTTTCCTGACGGTTCCAAGATTCAGGTGTTAGCGCCTCTGGTAAGAGGAAGGAAAGGAGTCTATAGAGAGCTCTTCGATAGGCTTCGCCAGGAAGGATACGTGAGGGTAAGAGTTGATGGGAAAATCTATGGGCTTGAAGAGGAAATTAGATTAGATAAGAACAAGAAGCATAATATCGAAGTGGTTATTGATCGGCTTGTGATTCGACCGGAAGTGAAAACGAGGCTTACCGATTCTATTGAAACCGCCTTAAAACTTGCTCAGGGAGTAGTCCTGATAGATTCTATTGGAGAGCGTTCTACTCTTCTTAGCATACACAACGCTTGTCCACATTGTGGCATAAGCCTGAGTGAAATATCTCCCCGTATTTTCTCTTTTAATTCTCCCTATGGTGCGTGCTCGAGTTGCTCCGGGTTAGGGACAAAGACTGAAATAGACCCTGACCTTGTCGTGCCGGATAAGAACCTTTCCGTAAATGAAGGAGCGCTCGTTCCCTGGAGCAGCCCAATCACAACACGGCGCCACCGCTGGAAATGGGCTGCCAGGAACTATTATCATGGGATGCTTGAAGATGTAAGCGAATATTATGGCTTCAGTTTGGACACACCTTTCAAAAGACTTTCCGAAAAATATCAAAATATACTTCTTTACGGCTCTCCAGATGAAATCTATGAGTCGGGAGAGCCTTTTGAGGGAGTGGTTACCCAACTGGAGAGGCGCTACCATCATACCGAATCCGATTTCGTCCGAGAAGAAATTTTCAATAAGTATATGACTACAAGAGTCTGCCTTGAATGTCAGGGCAAAAGGCTCAAAAAGGAGAGTTTAGCCATTACCGTAGAGCGGAAGTCTATTGCAGATGTAGCTGCGTTCTCTGTTAAGGAGGCTCAAGAATTTTTCAATAACATTTCTCTTTCCCCAACCGAGGCGCTTATTGCCCGGGAAGTAATGAAAGAGATTAAGAAGAGGCTATCTTTCCTTGTTAATGTAGGATTGGACTACATTACGATTGACCGACCGGCGGCTACTTTGGCCGGCGGGGAGGCAGAGAGAATTCACCTGGCAACGCAAATCGGCTCTTCCCTGGTGGGCGTAATTTATATTCTGGATGAGCCAACTATTGGCCTCCACCCGCGCGATGTATCCAGATTAATTTCCACCTTGGAGGACTTGAGAGATTTAGCCAATACGGTTCTTGTTGTGGAGCACGACCCGGCAACAATCTTAGCTGCCGACCACATTATTGATTTGGGCCCGGGAGCAGGCGAAAAAGGAGGCAGGGTCGTGGTTAATGGTCCCTTATCCAGCGTAATGACTAATCCTGACTCTTTAACTGGCGCCTATATGTCAGGTAAACTAAAAGTGCCGCTGCCTTCAAAGAGGAGAAGCGTAGACTTCAATAAGCTCCTGGAGATAAGGGGCGCTGCCCAGTTCAATTTGAAAGGTATTGATGTAAAAATCCCGTTGGGGCTTTTTATCTGCGTTACTGGCGTTTCTGGCTCGGGTAAGAGCACATTGATTCAGGAGATTCTGTATAAAGCGCTGGCACAGAAAATATACCACTCCAAAGAGAAACCAGGGAAGTACAAAGAGATCCTGGGCGTAGGAAACGTTGATAAAGTCATCAATATTGACCAATCGCCAATCGGCCGCACGCCCCGTTCCAATCCGGCGACTTATACAGACCTGTTTACTCCTATCCGCCAGCTCTTTTCCGAACTTCCTGAGGCGAGGATTCGAGGTTACAGACCAGGGAGGTTCAGTTTTAATGTTAGGGGAGGAAGGTGTGAAGCTTGCATGGGTGATGGATTAATAAAGATAGAGATGCAATTCCTACCTGATGTTTATGTTCCTTGTGAAGTCTGTAAGGAGAAAAGGTTCAATGAAGAGACTCTGGAAGTCAAATATAAGGGTAAGAATATTGCTGATGTCCTGTCAATGAGCGTGGACGAAGCCCTGAAATTTTTCAAGAATATACCCAGGATTAGAGAGAAACTTCAGACTCTATCCGATGTGGGACTCGACTATATAAAGCTGGGACAATCGGCGACCACTCTCTCGGGCGGGGAGGCTCAGAGGGTAAAGCTCGCCAAGGAACTTTCCAAAAGGAGTACAGGAAGCACACTATACCTATTGGATGAGCCTACTACAGGGTTACATTTTGCGGACATAGAGAAATTGTTGAATGTCCTCCATCGTCTGGTAGACAAGGGGAACACGGTTCTAGTTATCGAGCATAATCTGGATGTGATCAAAACTGCGGACTATATTATTGACCTGGGTCCGGAAGGCGGGGAACAGGGTGGTGAAGTGGTGGCAACAGGTTCTCCGGAAGAGCTTTACCAATGTAAGAAATCGTATACGGGAAGGTACTTAAGAAAATTTCTTAAATAGATTGGCTCCTATTTTCGATGGGGCTTTTTAAGAACCATCTCAGCGACCCTGAGTATCAGCTCTTTTTCTTCCCTTTTCTTATCCCTGACCAATGACATAAATCTTTTGACAAAAAGGTCCTCTGTGGGTAACTTGTAAGTTGTCTCTGAGACAAACAGTGGTCCCATTGATACCTGCAGTACATCAGCAATTTTCATTAAAGTATTTAAAGTGGGTCTCTTTGTTCCCCTCTCAATATGCCCCAGAAAGTTAGCAGTAATATCGGCTCTTTCTGCCAATTCCTCTTGAGTTAATTTTAATCTTCTTCTCTCCTGCCGAATCCTCTTGCCGATGGTCCTGTAAATAGTTTCCATAAGGCGCCTCTTGAGAGAAATTATATGTTTTTTTATTGGACCTATGAATAGTCTAACAGGCAACATTTTTTTATTGACAAATAGGCAATATTTTCGTACTATTATAAAAAGTGGTGTAGGGGCTTGTCCCCGTCGCGATAAATCGGGACGCCCACAAGGGGCTACACTACCCTGCGTGGTTCTTGTAGTGTAGGGCTTTATGCCCGGAATTTGAAATTTGTATATGGGCCACAGTATTGACAAGTTTTGGGAAGGAGCGAATCATAGCCAGGAAGTGTCTCAGAACATGAAAAGGCATAAGATACTTGTCGTCGATGATGAACAGGAGATCAGAGATGTGTCCAAAAGTGCACTGGAACGTGCTGGCTACCGGGTGAGTGTATCCCAGAGCGCACAACAGGCGCTTGAACTTCTGGATAAGGAAAAAGATTACGATCTCGTACTCACAGATTTGAATCTGTCTGGAGTCAATGGATTGGAACTGATCAGAGAAATAAAGAAGAGGCACCTTCATTGTAAGACTCTTCTAATGACGGGAAGTTTCCTTGTAAATTATATGGATAGAAGGGATTGTTTGCACAAGCCTTTCAGTTTTATAGAACTGGTCTCAAAGATTGAGAAATGTCTTTCCTCTCCCTAAAGCTGACCCCATGTTACCTGTCTTGTTAGACAACCCCAAAATTTATGATATACCAAAATCGGCATTAGTTAAAGTACAAAATTGATAAAAAGAGATAACTCGGTTCTTCTTTCAAGATTTTTCTGAAATGGAAGGGAGTTTAAGTACTACAGGGAGAAAGGAAGGAGAGGAGTTTTTGCTATTTTTTGGCCACCGATGTGTTATTGTGCTGATTCACTTTACCGTAATTGGCAAATAGTAAAGCCATAGGGATCAAAACTATTATAGAAGACCGGAATAAAAAACCTCTTCTGAATAGTAGCGTATAGAAAGCACATGCAATGAGAAAATTACGGTCTTCTCTTGTTTTATTCCATTTCATAAGGAAATAAAAGACAATAGTCACAAATAGAATGTGTAGTGTATAAACTTCAGCCACAATAGACTGGGACCACAATGTAGGAGTCAGACCAAATGTCAGCGAAGTAGCAAACGCGATACTGTTTTCCAAATTGAATATAACCTTCATGATGCGAAACAGAAAAAGAGATGAAGCGATAGAAAATATAGCCGACAAAAGATTTGCCTCATAAGCCAGACTTCAGAGCGGAAACAGCTTTGTAAACAAGTGATTCAGAATGAGATAAGTCGGGTATCCTGAGATATGAGGGGTTCCCAGAACCCTGCCGACAAATTGAAATTTCGCTACATCGCCAGAATACCCGATCCCTGGCAATAATGTCGACACACAATCTACCCCCAATATTAAGACTAGTATACCGTACCAAAAAATTGAGCTTGAAAAATTTTGGAATTTTCTTATCATGTCGGTTTTACAAATCCAGGATTCTTACGTTTTTGCTTATAAAATTCATTCTTATTACTTTTACTATCGCTGAGGCTTGTATTCTGTAGCCAGGTCGTACAACTTTACTTTGGTATCCTGGTAAAGCGTTCTTATCGACGGATACTCGTTTACCATGTCCGTATCGGCATCGGTTATGAAGTATCTAATGTTATAATCACGATAAAGCAAAATATATTTCTTGTCGCGAATAAGTTGCTTTAACTCTTCGTCTCTTTTATTTACGCTTCTTGGGATTCGAGAAACATAACCGAATGCCATAGGCTTTTCATGGATAGTTTGATAGTATAATGCCAATGCGTCCCCAATTGTTGTATCCACGATGCCTTTGTTATCAGGTAAATCTTTCAAGAGATTAACGTATGGCGGTAGGGTGATTTTAGAGGCTGGAATAGGTTTCGGCAAATATTCTATAAAAATGATTATAAGTAACAACCCTGCTACCACGCGTTTTCCTGTCGACTCTCGAAAAAGTACCTTAAATCCTATTGCCGAGATAACTGCTGCGCTAAGCATTGTCATTACCATCATCCGTACAGGAACACCTGAAAGTCTTAGAGGAGGAAAAACTGCTTCAAACAATGCGTAAGGCAGCCTTACTAAAGGAATTTCCGTTCCCCATATATGCAATACCGGCCCTAAGCCCATAATGGTATAATGGTAAAGAAAATAAGTGTAAAATACCATAGCTTGAGACCTTGAGCAGGGAATGTTCGTCTCTTACCCCACATAAAAATAAGAACATAGGTCACTGCCAGACCTATATGAACACTACTTTCATGGATATTGCCAGGCAGGTTTGACCAATAAGAATGTGTTAAATGAGCAAAACGCCAGTGTCCTCCGGGAATGAATAGGGCCAGGAGA
>CAZTSA010000047.1:0-10031 GCA_964616885.1 uncultured Clostridia bacterium | reverse complement strand
GCTCAGGCAGGGGTTATTCAGGTATCTGGTGTAGCTGACCTTTTGGCAAAAAAAATTATAAATATTATAGGGAACAATCCCAGGATTCTATTGGGGTCAATCTTATTTTCCAGTGGATTACTGTCCAGTGTCCTCGACAATGTTGTTGTCGTAGCTTCCTATGTCCCAATAGTTAAGAGTTTACATATATTGAGTTCCAGTTTAAGACCTGTATGGTGGTCAATACTATTTGGTGCATGCTTCGGAGGAAATATCACGATAATAGGTTCGACTGCAAACATTGTTGCACTGGGCATTCTGGAGAAAAAACACAACATAAAAATCAATTTCTTGCAGTGGCTAAAGGCTGGATTGCTCGTTGGCGCTTTGAGTATGTTAATTTCATACCTCATAATAATTAGTTTTTTTAGATTTTAATCTGTTCAAAAATCGACAGGGAAGGAGATCGGCCTTAGCGGGTGAAGATTTAACAGGAGCATCTATTGGGCCGATTTGCCAAGGGCTTGGTAATGCCCCAGAAAGCGTGGTGAAAGAATGGGAAATTTGTCCAGGTTCATCCTGATTAATCTATTCATAACTACTCTTCTCTCTTTTCCTTCAGGAGCAGAGGATATCCTTTCACAACCAATCCATGAAGAAGCGTCGGTAAAAGTCGGCCCCGAGGGACAAATTGCCGCTCTAACGGGGATTATCTTAAGAATTGAATGGAATAATCCTTTCAATCCAGAAGCTTCAGATCCTGATGATCGCTACACCCGGATATACTATAAAGTGAAGGAGGAGGGAGCGACTATCAGAATCTATTCAATCAATGGGGAACTTGTGAGGACTTTGGCAGAAGACAAAAGGGAACCGGAGGATAGGATGGAATGGGATGGGAAGAACGATAAGGGCGAGATTGTAGGAAGCGGAGTATATCTGGTCAATCTCAAAATTGGTAAGTCCTCAAAGACAATAAAGGTTGTCGTCTTAAAGTAGGAGCGTTATGAAGAAAATGTCTGGGCTTGGCATTATCCTGGTAACTATTCTTATTTTCATGGCATACTTCCCCAATTCAGTATTCTCATCCGGCCCAGGCACTACCACGGGAGACTTCTTGAAAATGAACGTTGGCGCCCGAGCTATAGGAATGGGAGAAGCATTCTGCGCTTTAGCCGATGATGTGAGCGCAATGCACTGGAACCCGGCGGGATTGGGCTTCATTTTTAATCCAGAACTGGAGACAACGCACACTTTCTGGCTGGGTGGTATAAGCCATGAATTCCTGGGTTACCTGCAGCCTATATCCAGGGGGACGGTGGGGATGAATGTCTCCTGCTTACATATGGACAAAATGGACAGAATAAAGCAAGGAACAAGCGAGGGAAAATTTACTGTCTATGATATTTATGGTGGCCTCGCCTATGGTCTCCCCGTAACAGAGACTTTATCTTTAGGCTTTAACTTGATGGGATTACAAAGTACAATCGACCGGGATACAGCTTATGCTTTTTCTTCTGATGTAGGAATTATGCTTTCCACCCCTAAGCGCACATTTTCCTTTGGGGTCGCCGGGCAAAACTTGGGGACAAAGATAAGAGGTGATGAGCTCCCTGTAAATATCAAAGCTAGTTTAGCCTGCAAGGTCAAATTTCCCGGGCAGAGAGTCGACCTTTTAATTGCCTTGGATGTAAATAAACCCCTGGAGGGAGATTATAATTTCTCCCTGGGAATCGAGCACAGTTTGTTGGAAACATTTGCAGTCAGAATTGGATACAAGTATGACCTGGAAAAGAACAAGCTGGATAATTTGGCCGGGTTGAGAGTGGGTGCAGGCTTTCACTGGAAGGGACTTCTAACCAACTATGCTTGGGCACCATATGCTTCTTTGGGAACGACTCACAGGGTCTCTCTGGGATACAGATTTGGCAAGGCAGGGAGACTCCCCACGGTAAACCTTATGTTACAGGCTGAGCCCGGAGTCTTTTCGCCCAATGGTGACAGGATAAGTGACATTACTCAACTGTTAATTTCGGGTGACAATTTAGATAAAGTAGAGAAGTGGAAGTTTCAAATCAAAGATAAAGATGGCGCCATTGTACTGGGAAAGTCCGGGGAGACTCTACCTGTCTCTATCGCCTGGGAAGGAACTGATGAGGAGGGGAAGTTAGCTCCTGATGGAATATATGAATGTCAGTTAGAGACAAAAGAGTGGGGTAGGTTCCATGCAAAGTCTGAATGGATACCGATTGTGGTGGATAGTACTCCTCCGAAGGCAGAAATTAGTATGAGCACGGGAGTATTTACTCCTGATGGCGATGGTATAGATGATACAGTAACTCTCCAGCTTGAGGCAAGAGATGATAGCGGTCTAAGAGCCTGGAAGGTCGAAATCTCAAATAAAGAGGGGAAGGTGGCGAAAACTTTTAAGGGTGAAGAGCCAATTCCTCAGTCTATTGTCTGGGATGGAAAAGACGATTATTATAAAGCAATTGTTCCAGCCGGTGAATATAAGGCGAAACTTGTCGCCGATGACATTGCAGGAAATGAAGGCGCTTCTCCTTCTCAGAAATTGAAGGTGGAAATACCGTTACCCAAACTCGGGGAAGGGATAGATGTTGAAGAAGAAGAGCGGGGGCTGAAAATTACTTTCTCGGTAAAGGTTCTTTTTGGTATAGGTAAGGCCGTTCTTCGCGAGGATGGCTACGCTGCTATACACCAGGCGATAAGAGTGCTAGAGGCTTATCCTCTCAATAAGGTCTCTATTGAAGGGCATACCGATAGCGTAGGAAGCGCATCCTATAACCAGAAATTATCGGAGGTGCGCGCCAAGGCAGTCTATGACTATCTTGTAGAGGCAGGAGAAATCGACCCTGGTCGGCTCGGCGTTAAAGGCTGGGGAGAGGAAAAACCTATTGCCTCAAATAGGACGGTGCGCGGAAGGGACCTTAATAGGAGAGTAGAGATAATTGTGCTCAAGAGGGAGGAGCAATAGGATGAGAAGTGGGGCGAAAATCTTTTTAATAACATTTTTTACTTCTCTTTTCGTTTCATTAGCGGTCTGTTTTCTTTTCTTTCTTTACGGCATTCCGTTTCTGGAGAAGGTGGAAGTACCGGATGTGAGAATGGTAACCCTTGACCAGGGCAGGCTTATTCTGGAAAGTAGAAGGCTGTTCCTCGTCGTAGACTCCGAAGGAGAAGACCCTCTTGTTCCCGCAGGCGCAATCATCAATCAGAGCCCTATTGCGGGCACTCTTGTAAAAAGAGGAACACCAATAAGTGTTGTAGTGAGTAAGGGGAAGGGTGAAATAGCCGTTCCCAACCTGTCTTCAGTTCCTCTGGAAGAGGCACGCAAGAGATTAGCGGAGATGGGGCTCAGAGTGGGTAGCGTGGTAGAGGAATTTTCCGATTCCATCGCCAGCGGTTCAGTAATTTCCACCTATCCTTATGCCAATTCAATAGTGAAACAAGGGGCGATAATAGACCTCGTCCTCAGTATAGGCAAGGAGGAGGTTGCGGTACCAAACGTTCTCGGTAGAAAGTTGGGACAAGCAAGGGAGATTTTAGAGAAGGCAGGCTTGAAAGTGGGCCAGATAAATTATGTATGCGATACAGAGAAGTTATTCGATATTATTCTACGGCAGGAGCCCAGGCCTGGAAGGAAAGTTCCTATATTGACAGGTGTAAGTCTTACCATAAATGCTGAAGAGGAGGAATAACAAGGAGGAGAGGCTGTAGGGGTCGCATTCATGCGACCCGATTGGAAAGTGGGACTAAGGAGTTTAGGAGAGGTGTCCGAGTGGACTAAGGAGTACGCCTGGAGAGCGTATGTTCCGAGTAATCGGAACCGTGGGTTCGAATCCCACCCTCTCCGATCTGATTCACAGGAGGGCTGTAGGGGTCGCATTTATGCGACCCGATTTGCCGACGGGCTTGATAAATCAAGCCCCTACAGTAGAAGGGGAAATCGAAGAGGAATCCCACCCTCTCCGCCAGTGGGAAAAAGATAAAGCATTGAATGTTTCAATAGAAGAATTAATACAACAAATCTATGAATATCTCAGTTTTCATCAAACGACATTCAGTACCGATCTACTTCGCCCTCACGTTCGCCATCTCATGGGGCGGCTTCGTCCTGGTGGTCGGTCCTGGCGGCTTCCTGGGCACCCCGGAACAATTCGAGACACTGTTACCATTCGCGGTCCTGGCGATGCTCGCCGGCCCCAGCATAGGAGGTATCCTGTTGACCGGCCTCGTCTCTGGAAGGGCGGGCCTGCGCGAGCTTCTATCCCGGTTGCTCAGGTGGCGGGTGGGCGCTCGCTGGTACGCGGTAGCGCTCCTGCCTGCCCCGCTCTTGGCGGCGGCGGTACTCTTGGCGCTTTCGCTAACCTCCCCGGTATTCACGACGGACGACAAGGCTGCCGTTCTGCTGTCCGGTATCGCGGCGGGGCTTACAACGGTCTTCGAGGAGCTAGGCTGGACGGGGTTCGCCGTACCCAGGCTGAGGTTGCGTTACGGTATCGTTACTACCGGGCTTATTGTGGGCGTCCTGTGGGGAGCGTGGCACTTCCTGCAGGGTCTCTGGATAAGTGGTATTTACTCCGGAGCACTCCCTCTGGCCCTCTTCCTGCCCCTGCATTTTTTCTCTGGTGTAGCGCAACTGACGGCCTACAGAGTGCTTCTGGTGTGGATCTACGACCGTACTGGGAGCCTGCTCGTAACGACGCTCATGCACGCGAGTCTCACAGCCAGCACGATTTTTATCTTCAGACCTCTAGCGACAGGGGCGTCCTTCTTGACCTATGGCTGGGTATTGGCCGCCACACTGTGGGTCGTGGTTGCAGTGGTTGTTGTGGCCCACGGCGGGCAGCTCTCGCGACAACCGCTGAATAATCTAAAATCAGCAAAAAAGGGGTCAGAGTGATTTTTTACACCAGAAGTCTTTAAAAATGGTCGCTGTCCCTATTTATTGAAATAGAAGGGGGGTGTAGTAAATGTCAATTATCAAGGAGTTTCAAGAATTTGCAGTAAAGGGCAATGCTGTGGATATGGCAGTAGGTATCGTAATCGGAGCTGCCTTTGGTAAAATAGTTAGTTCTCTGGTAGGCGATGTGATCATGCCGCCCATAGGATTGCTGCTTGGTGGAGTTGATTTCAAAAACTTAAAGTTAACTCTTAAAGCGGCCACCATTGACGTGCCGGCAGTTACACTTAATTACGGGCAATTCATAAACACGGTTATTGATTTCTTGATCATAGCATTTTCCATCTTTATAGTAATAAAAGGAATTAACAGCTTGAAAAAGAAACTGGCTTGAGTAATGAAAAAGGTGAAAAAGGGGTCGGAGTGATTTTTTACACCGTGGTGGTCGAGGAGCCATATGTCAAAGGTGTTTAAAAATGGTCGCTCTCCCTATTTATGAAAATGACTCTGACCCCATTTTGGGAGAAAAAAGAATGGCTAAGAAAAAGAGTGTGCTTGATTTCTTACAGATGAAAAAAGAAGGAGAGAAGATTACATTTCTCACATGTTATGATTATCCCACTGCTACTTTTGCTGAGAAAGTTGGGTTGGATATGCTTCTGGTTGGGGATTCGCTGGGTATGGTTGTATACGGATACGAAGGCACAATACCGGTAACAATGGAGCAGATGATTGTCCATTCGGAAGCTGTGCGCCGGGGAGCTCCCAATACTTTTGTAATTGGCGATATGCCTTTTATGTCCTACCAGGAATCCGTAGAAAAGGCAATATATAATGCCGGGAGATTTTATAAAGAGGCAAACGTGGATGCTATCAAGCTTGAAGGTGGGAGGAGAGTAATTAATCAAATTAAAGGGATTGTGAATGCGGGAATGGTAGTAATGGGACATATTGGATTGACTCCTCAAAGCTCAGGTCAATTAGGAGGATTCAAAGCACAGGGTAAAACTGCTGAGAGCGCAACGGAGTTAGTTCTCGATGCGAAAGCGATTGAGGAAGCGGGCGCTTTTGCTATCCTGCTTGAGGCTATACCACCAGAAGTGGGAGAGATTATTACCGAGAGAAGTCAGATACCTGTTTTGAGTATTGGTGCAGGTATTGATTGTGACGGTCAACTCTTGATTGTTAGTGATATGTTGGGATTGTTTGAAGCGTTCACTCCTAAATTTGTGAAAAAATATGCTTACTTGAGTGAAGAGATTACCAACGCATTCAGGGAATATGTACAGGATGTAAGGGAAAAGAAATTTCCAGAAGAGAAACACGCATATAGAATGGAGCCAGGCGAGAAAGAAAAACTTGAGAAAATGGTTTTGGAGATGTAATTGGAGTCCTCCCGAAAGGGAGGTATTTACTTCCCCCTGCTTTCGCAGGAACTCCAGAGTCCTGGAGTCCTTCCGAAAGGGAGGTTAGATAGATGAAAAAATTCAAGAAAATTCTGCTTATTCTTTTTCTTATCTTGTTATTTGTCTTTGTGGGAGGAACAATTGCTTTAAGGATTGCTTTTCCTCCGGCAAAGGTAAAAGCTATGTTAATAACCAGGATGTCAGAGGCCCTGCATCGACAGGTAGAAATAGAAAGTATCTCCATTGGTGTTAGAGGGCTCAGGGTCAAAGGTTTCAAAGTTTCCGAGAAGCCATCGTTCGACAAAGGAACATTTGTGCAGGCAGGACAGTTTCTGGTAAGGCCAAAACTTCTGCCTCTTCTTAAGAGGCAGATTTCTATAAGTGAAGTTACGCTCATCTCTCCAAAGATAAATATTACAAGAAGAGCGGATGGCTCGTTCAATTTCAGTGACCTTATGGTAAAGAAAGTAACCGAGACCAAGAAAGAAGAAAAGGTAGAGAAGGTAGAAAAGCGCCCCCCAGCAAAAGTTAAGCCCATGGCTTTTTCTTTCCTTGTATCAAAAGTATCTATATCCGGGGGAGAGGTGAAATTTGTAGACAGGACGCCACAGAAGTTATCGGCAGATTTGAAGAACCTTAACCTGAGTATCTACGGCATATCGCTCGTTTCTCCTTTCTTTGTGGAAGTATCTTTTGATGTAGCCAAGGAGAAATTGGAGGGTTCCCTTGCTTTCAAAGGAAGCATTGACATAAAAGAAGAGAAGGTCAAAATCAAGGAGGCTTTAGCAAGTATAGGTGGCGCAGGAATAGGAGCTACCGGTAACGTGGAGAAGTTTATGAAACCAGAAAGTCTCTCCTTTGCAGTTAACATAAAAGATAAAGGTCTTGCTCTGGAAAAGCTTTCCAGGACATTTGCTTTCCCCGGGGATATTCGCATTTCTGGCGAGCCAGATATAAACGCAGATGTGTCCGGGAATCTGAAGAAGATTGGTATCAGGGGCAATGTCGGCCTTGGAAAAGTTGAAGCGTCATTCAAGGACCTATTTTATAAGCCATCCGATATGGCGGGAGGAATGGACTTCGATATTCTGCTCGAAGACAATAATATTCTGAGATTGAACTCGTTATCGGTAGCTCTTGGTGGAATGAAAGCTTCTGCCTCCGGGAAAGTGGCAGGATTAAAGAAGGAGTTAGCGCTCAATCTCAAAGTTGCTCTTGAGAAATTTGATATCAAATCGCTCCAGGGGATGGTGCCCATCGCCAAAGACTATGGGCTTGCGGGGATAGTGGCAGGTGAAACAGAGATTTCGGGAGGACCGAAATCGATAAATATTTCTGGGAAAATAAGCGTAGAGAATATAGAATCAATGCAGAAAGAAATGGCCTTAAAATTGGACAGGTCCGACCTCAAATATTCGGGAAATGTTCTTAATTTCAAGAAGCCCACGGTAAATTTTAATCTGGATATGGGAACAGTCGAAGTAAAGATGCCCGAGAAACCAAAGGCAGGGAAACCTGAGGCAAAGAAACCAGAACAAGAGGCGGGAGCTGTAAAGGAGAAACCATCTCCTAAAGTTGGCATTCCCCCAGATGCTACGGTCTCGGGAGAAATCAAGCTCAAGAAATTTACCCTTCAAAACTATAAAATATCCGATTGTTCGGCAAAACTGGACATTGCTAAATCTGTACTGAATCTCAAACTTCTCTCTCTTTCAGCATATAACGGTAGTATGAAGGGCGCTTTCTCAGCAGCCCTTACAGATTCTACCTTAGAGACGCTTAAATTCAGTCTTGACGGCGATGTTAAAAATATAGATATATATCGGGTTATCCAGGCTACCGGCGTTGAGCCAAAGGGGCAATTTTATGCGATAGCTTCTGGAAAGATGAAACTATCTGGCATGGGAAAGAACTTTTCCAAATTGAATGGCTCGGGCGGCGTGGAGATAAAGGATGTCAAGATAACGGATATAAAGATTATGGATAGAATCGCCTCCGCTGCCAATATCCCCGAACTTAAAGAGACGAGCTTCAAGGCAGCAACTGGCACGCTCACTATTGAAAAAGGAAAGGTATATCTTAAAAATGTCAAGACAGATGGTGGGGACAAGCTGGATGCCTTCTGTTCTGGCAATGTTAATCTTGTCAAGAAAACGCAGGATATAAAAGGCGACATCAAGTTTACCAAGAAATACTCGGGCGGGGACCTTGCTAAATATACTGGTGACGCTGAAGGAAGAGTGACCGTGCCATTTAAGATTGATGGAACATTTGAAGACCCAAAGGTCAATCTCGACTGGGGCAAATTGACCAAGAAGGCAGCAGAAAAGGCTGCCGAAGATGCCTTGAAAAAGGAAATAGAAAAAGGCTTAAAGAAACTTTTCAAAAAATAGCTTGTGGGAAATTGGTAGCCGCAACCTTGAGGTTGCGTTTATATACGCTCCGATGGATCGGAGCGACTACCATTTGCGGAGCAAAAACCGACGGTAGTGTAATAATATAACGGTGTGGTTAAGGGAAAACCTTCGAGAGAGGGGGATAACAGGGCCGATGTAAATCGGCCCGCAAGGGGGGAGAACGTGGTTCTCTCACTTGGAAGGTTTGAGCGGAGCGAAAACCGACGGGGCAGTAGTTCAGCTGGGAGAACGCTTCCCTCGCACGGAAGAGGTCAGGGGTTCGAATCCCCTCTGCTCCACCAACCTCAAGAGCATAACCCTTAGTGCTTCGGCAATGATTTTCCTCTCGCCTTGAGGGAGAAGGTAAGGATGAGGGGTCTCCTCTCCCCTTGTGGGAGAGGGTCGGGGTGAGGGGGTTTACGATGTCTTATCTGGTTCTAGCATTGAAATATAGACCGCAAACATTCGATGAAATTGTCGGGCAGGAGCACGTCACCAAGACTTTAGAGAATGCCATTGCCTCAGGCAAAGTTGCTCATGCTTACCTCTTTTCAGGTCCAAGAGGCATAGGCAAGACGACCACGGCACGCATCTTAGCCAAAGCATTAAATTGTAAACAGGGCCCCACACCTGAGCCCTGCAACAAGTGTACATCCTGCGTGGAGATTTCCCGGGGCAGCTCCCTTGATGTTTTGGAAATAGACGGAGCATCCAACAGGGGGATTGATGAGATAAGGGCTTTAAGGGAGAATGTGAAATTTGCTCCTGTCTCCTCCCGATACAAAATCTATATTATTGATGAGGCGCATCAGATTACCCACGATGCTTTCAATGCTCTTTTGAAGACCCTGGAGGAACCTCCGCGCCACATCATCTTTATGCTGGCTACCACTCAGCCGGAGAGGATTCCACCAACCATTCTTTCTCGATGCCAGAGGTTCGCCTTTAAACTGATTCCTCAGAGAAAAATCTTTGACAGATTAAATTACATTGTGGAGAAGGAAAAAATGAAAATAGAAAAGGAGGCACTTAATCTGATTGCCTACCGGGGAGAAGGAAGTCTCAGGGACGCCCAGAGCCTGCTCGACCAGGTTATCTCTTACGCTGGCGATAAAGAAATAGGTTTGGAGGAGACAAATTTTATTCTGGGCGTTCTTCCATTTGAACGCCTGGTAGAGTTTTCGGACCTCATCGCCGAGCACAAAGCCAAGGAGATTCTTTCCCTCATGGATGAGATAGCCGAATCCGGCTATAACCTCCACCAGTTTATCAAAGACCTGAGGCAGCACTTCAGAAATATGCTTGTTCTAAAAGTGGCAGGAGAGG
>CAZTSA010000046.1:0-10060 GCA_964616885.1 uncultured Clostridia bacterium | reverse complement strand
TAGGACACTTGCAGAGGAATAAGGCAAAGGATGCTGTCAAAATTTTTGATTTAATACATTCAGTGGAGAGCGTCAAATTAGCCAAAGAGATTGATAAGCAGGCGAGGAAGGTCGGGAAGATACAGAAGATATTAGTCGAAGTAAATGTATCGGGTGAGGAGTCAAAATACGGATTAAGGCCTGAAGAGGTAATTCCCTTTCTCAAAGAGATTGGCGAGCTTCCCAATATAAAGGTTAAGGGACTTATGACGATGGCGCCCCTCTACGAAAATCCAGAGTATTGTAGACCCCACTTTAGGAAATTAAAGAAGCTGATGGAAGAAGTGAAAGCTCAGAATATAGAAAATGTAGACATGAAATATCTTTCGATGGGTATGACTAACGACTTTGAAGTGGCTATTGAGGAAGGTGCAAATATGGTGCGGATAGGAAGGGCAATCTTTGGGCCATAAGAATAATAAGAGAGGGAAGCTTATGGAACGAAATAGCCAGAGATGGGAGAAAGAAGAGAGGAGAAAAGGGGAAAGGCGCCGCCCCGGTGGAGGAAGACCTCCCTTTGTTGAACGTCGTAAAGGAGAAAGGAGGAAAGGCTGGTCTGGTATGGCTCCTGAAGAGAAAAAAAGTTCATTGAGAGAAAAAAAGGTTGCGTTCATTGGCTGTGGGAATATGGGTAGTGCTTTAATCTCAGGAACGCTAAAGAGTGGAGTCATTAGTAAGGATAAAGTTCTGGCTACCGATGTTAGACCAGAGCGACTTGAGTATATAAGGGAAAGAGAAGGTGTCTCAACTACTCAGAGTAACAGAAAAGCGGTGGAGAAAAGTGATGTTATTGTTTTGGCTGTAAAACCACAAGTAATTGAACAGGTCCTTTCTGAAATCAGAGAAGTTATGACAGGAAATAAGATGGTTATCTCCATCGCCGCTGGAATTACTACGGGCTTTATAGAAAAAGCTCTCGGCAGGGAGGTTGCGGTGGTTAGAGTTATGCCTAACACTCCTTGCCTCCTTGGGACAGGTGCCTCGGGTATCTCTCCAGGTAAATACGCGGGGGATGAGGAGGAAGCGATTGCAGAAGAGATGATGCGCGGAGTTGGGATTGTGGTTAAAGTTCCTGAAGAGATGCTCGATGCAGTAACTGCCCTTTCTGGTAGCGGTCCGGCGTATATATTCTATATTGTTGAGTCGCTAGTTGAGGCGGGAATGGAAATGGGCCTGTCAGAGGAGGATGCCAGAAAACTGGTTGGTCAGACGGTTCTCGGCGCAGCGAAGATGGTTATGGAGGCAGGAGAAAGCCCGCAGAGTTTGAAGGACAGAGTGGCATCGCCGGGGGGGACGACTGAAGCCGCGTTGAGATATCTTGAAGAAAAAGGATTGCAGAAAGTTTTGATTGCAGCCGTTAAAGAGGCTGCCAAAAGGTCCAAAGAACTAAGCACAGGCTGATTTAATAGGAAGGTCCCGATGAAATCGGGGAAGGAATAACCCCCGATTTCATCGGGGGACTCCAATTCCATATTAGGAGGGTCGCTGTTCCGACGAATAAGGAGGAACGGGGTCGCGACGCCTGCGAGTCGGTGAGCAGGCGGGTCCCCGACTGAAGCGAAGCGAAAGGAGGGGATATGCAATTTCTGCTAAATGTGATAGGTTATTTGATTAACAGTTTCTTAATTGTTCTCTTCCTCGTGGTTTTAGTAAGGTTCGTTCTGATTAAGCAGGGCAAAGATTTGAACACAGTTTTGGGTGGCCCGATTATCAGGGACTTTTCAGAGCTCATTTTCAATCAAGCACGAAAGTTTATCCCAATTGAACAAGAATCTAATCTTTCCGTCACGCTTCTTGTGGTGTTTGTTCTACTATTCTGGTTGGTAGGTTCTTTCATCATAAAATAGAAGATGATTAGGACAATCTGGTGGAAGGAAGGCAAAGTTTATATTTTGGACCAAACGAAACTTCCTCATAAGAAGGAAGTAATTGAGTGTAGGAACTACCGCAGAGTTAAGCTTTGCATTCAAAAGATGTCAATCCGCGGTGCTCCCGCAATTGGCATTGCTTCTGCTATGGGGCTGGCTCTCGGTGCAATGAGTATCATAGCCAGAACGAGAGAGGGATTCTTCAAAAAGTTAGAAGCCATAGCAGACCAGTTCCTGCACACTCGACCGACGGGAGCAAATCTTTTCTGGGCAATTGACAGACTTCTTGGCTTAGCCAGAAAAAACCGTAACAAATCTTTAACACAGATTAAGCATATTATTGAAAAGGAAGCCATTAATATGTTAGAAGAGGACGTTAAGTTAAACAAGCGAATTGGAAAAAACGGACTTAAGTTGATTAATAAGCCAGTCAATATTCTTACTCATTGCAATACAGGTTCACTTGCTACTGGCGGTTATGGAACAGCCCTGGGGGTGATTAGAGCAGCTCACAGCAGGGGTAGAATAAAGAAAGTTTTTGTCGATGAGACGCGTCCGGCACTGCAGGGAGCCCGTTTGACCACATGGGAACTTCTTCACGATAAGATTCCAGCTATTCTTGTGACCGATAATATGGCCGGGTATCTCATGCAGAAGGGCGTTGTCGATTGCGTGATTGTGGGCGCCGACCGCGTTGCTGGAAATGGCGATGTGGTTAACAAGATCGGCACGTATACTCTGGCCGTTCTGGCTAAGCATCACCATGTTCCCTTCTATGTTGCTGCTCCCTCAGCCACTGTTGATATGAGCATTGATAAGGGTGAAGATATCGTGATTGAGGAGAGGGCCCCAGAAGAGGTCTTGGAATTTCAGAAAAGGAGGATTGCTCCCAAAAATGTGGCTGTCTTGAATCCGGCGTTTGACCTTACGCCACACGAGTTAGTTACTGCTATCATAACCGACAGAGGTGTTATCAGGCGTCCTGATGAGAAAGAAATGGTCAGGTTTTTTAAGCACGGAGATTGAGAAATGGAATACAACAAGACAATAAACCTTCCCAGTACGCAGTTTCAAATGAAAGCTGATTTGCCCAAACGGGAACCCGAGATACAGAAGATATGGGAAAAGATAAGATTGTATGAAAGTATCCAGGAAAAGAACAAGAATGGACCCAAGTATGTCCTTCATGACGGTCCGCCTTATGCCAACGGAAACATCCATATGGGACATGCCTTGAACAAGATTCTTAAGGACATAATTGTCAAGTTTAAACTAATGAAAGGGTTCAATGTTCCTTTCGTGCCTGGATGGGATTGCCATGGGTTGCCCATCGAATACCAACTCTTAAAAAATCTGGGTCTCAGGAAAGAAGAGATAGACAGGGTTGAATTCAGGATGAAAGCGCGGGCTTATGCGGAAAAGTTTGCCGGAATTCAAAAAGAAGAGTTTAAGCGATTGGGAATTTTTGCTGACTGGGAAAATCCATATCTGACAATGTCTTACGATTACGAGGCAAAAATCATTGAAATATTCAAGCGCCTTGTTGGAGAAGGCTATATTTACAGAGGAAAGAAGCCAGTCTATTGGTGTGCAAATTGCGAGACAGCGCTGGCGGAAGCTGAAGTGGAGTATTCCAATCACACTTCCCATTCCGTGTATGTGAAATTCCCTGTGAAGAAGTTGGGTAAAGATAAGAGGATTGAATTTCAACTTCCTACTTCAGTTCTAATCTGGACAACGACTCTCTGGACTTTACCTGCCAATGTGGCCCTTGCTTTCCACCCGGAATACGAATATGCATGGGTAAAGTTATCTTCTTCGAACCTTCCTATAAAGGAAGAGATAATAATTGTGGCTAAGAAGTTAGCATCGAGTCTTTTGCAAAAATTTGGAATCGAAAATTATGACATTTGGAAAGTTTGCCAGGGTAAGGATCTCGAAGGTATTGTCTGTTCGCATCCTTTCATAGACAGGGATTCTGTGGGTATTTGTGCCGATTTTGTGACTTTGGAAGAGGGGACTGGAATAGTTCACATTGCTCCAGGCCATGGCCAGGAAGATTACCAGATTGGGTTGAAATATGAGCTTCCGGTTTTGGCCCCTGTAGATGGCAAGGGTAAATTTACTGACGAAGTTCCACAATTTTCAGGAATAGATGTTTTTTCTTCTAATAAACTCATTATAGAGAAACTGAAGAATTCCTCCCGTCTCCTCCACTTCGAAGAAATTGTCCATCCCTATCCACATTGTTGGCGCTGCAAGAAGCCAATTATTTTCCGGGCTACAGAACAGTGGTTTCTGGATGTGGATAAGAGCGGGCTAAGGCAAAAGATGCTGGAAGTAATAAAGAGAGTGAAATGGATTCCCAAAATTGGTGAAAACAGAATCTCGGCCGTGGTAGAAGTAAGGCCGGACTGGTGTCTTTCCCGCCAGAGGTATTGGGGAGTTCCCATTCCCATCTTCTACTGTAAGAATTGTGGGGAACCGCTAATGTCTGAGGAGAGCATAGAGGCTGTCCAGCAGTTAGTTCTGAAGGAGGGAAGCGACGCCTGGTATATAAAGAAAGAGGAAGAGATACTTCCCAAAGGTACCGAGTGTCCCAAGTGCAGCAAAAGCAAGTTTATCAAGGAAAAAGATATTCTGGATGTATGGTTCGATTCCGGGGTAAGTCATGAAGCTGTTCTTAGAGAGAGAGAAAACCTGTCCTGGCCTGCTGACTTATACCTGGAAGGTTCAGACCAGCACAGAGGTTGGTTCCAGACCTCGCTAATTCCTGCGGTTGCCCTGGAAGAGTCGGCTCCCTATAGGAGTGTTTTAACTCACGGGTTTGTTGTTGATGGTGAAGGCAGAAAGATGTCCAAGTCTATAGGTAACGTAATCGCACCTCAGGAAATTATCGAAAAGTATGGTGCTGAGATTTTGAGGTTATGGGTTGCTTCGGAAGACTACAGTGAAGACATGCGCATTTCTTCAGAAATTCTCGGGCATCTCGTTGACGGTTATCGTCGAATTAGAAATACTTTCCGCTTCCTTTTAGGAAACTTGAGCGATTTCAATGTTTCCAAGAAGGTGAAATACCAGGAGATGCCCGAGATCGACCAATGGATGTTACATAGACTGCAGGAATTGATTTCTCAAGTAATGGATAAGTATGAATCTTTCCAATTGCATAGAGTTTATAGAGATATCCACAATTTCTGCACGAGAGAACTATCCTCTTTCTATCTAGATGTACTAAAGGATAGACTCTATACTTTTGGCAAAGATTCCCTTCCCAGAAGGTCGGCTCAGACAGTTCTCTACGAGATAGCAATAAGTCTGATTAAGCTAACCACGCCGATTCTGTCACACACTGCTGAGGAGGCGTGGCAGATGTTGCCAGAAATTGAGGAGCGGAGTGTCTTATTGAGCAATCTTCCTCGGGTGGAGAAAAAGTATTTGAGCGACCGATTGGCGGAGAAGTGGGAGAAAATCTTGCTCCTTAGGAAAAGTGTTGTGAAGGCACTGGAAATTGCCAGAAAAGAGAATATTATCGGGGGTTCCCTTGAAGCAGAAGTGGACCTTTATACTCAAGAAAAGGAACTGGCGATCTTCCTCCATAATAATGAAAGACAGTGGAGAGAGATTTTCATTATTTCCGAAGCAAAGGTTTTTGAAGAAGTACCTTCAATGTCGTTCCAGGTAACGAAGGATAAATTGGAAGTGACGATGAATAGCGAGGAGATACCCGAACTGTATTTGCGGGTAAAGAGAGCTCCGGGAAGGAAGTGCGTGCGTTGCTGGAACTGGAGTCTCACTGTCGGGGAGAACAGAGAACATCCCCAGCTTTGTGCGAGGTGCTTAGAAGTAGTGAAGAATTTGTGATAGCAATTCTCCCCATCACCCCTGGCCGTCAAGGCCCAGAATGGGCAGGCGGCACGGGCAGGCTTAATCCTCTCCCCCGAGGGGAGAGAAGGATGGAAGTACAGTGTACTTAATTGCTCTAAGTCTACTATTCCTGGATCAGTTTTCCAAGTATTTAATAAGACAAAAGTTACCTGTTGCCGTGTCGATTCCAGTTATAAACAGCATATTTCATATCACGTATGTTGAGAATACCGGCATTGCTTTTGGACTTTTTCCTCAAGGGCACTCCCTTTTCATCATTATTTCCTTAATTATTATTATAGTTATTGTCTTTTTTGAAAGAAAAAAGGTTCTGAAATCACCATGGGAAAGGTTCTGTTTGGGGTTAGTTCTTGGTGGCGCTCTGGGTAATCTTATTGACAGGTTGAGGTTCGGATTCGTAATTGACTTTTTAGATTTCCGCGTCTGGCCCGTGTTTAATCTTGCCGATTCAGGCGTGTGTATTGGCGGCATCCTTATGGTATTTTTTCTATTGAGGAAGCATCCAGTTAAGGAGCAATGCGTTGGTTAACCAGACGAAGAAAATTGTTGTGCATAAGCGCGAAAAGGGGAAAAGGCTAGATTTATATTTGTCTTCTTCTTTTCCTGGCCATTCGAGAAACTCGTTGCAAAAGATGATTGTAGAGGGAGATATACTGGTTAATGGCCAGATTGTTCCCAGACATTATAAAGTTAAGGAAAAAGACGTGGTCACCATAAATCTACCTCCGGTAAAGCTTCATAGGGCTTTTCCTGAAAAAATTCCACTTGATATAATATATGAAAATGAATCTCTAATTATACTGAATAAGCCGGCGGGCATGGTAGTTCATCCTGCATGTGGAAACTATTCGGGCACATTGGTAAATGCTCTTCTATACCATTTTCCCAGTTTAGCCAGCGGAGAATTTCTCGATATTAATCGAGTGGGACTTGTCCATCGCCTGGATAAGGACACTTCCGGGGTTATGGTTGTTGCAAAAAATAGTGCCTCCCTGTCCCGTTTAGTCAAACAGTTTGAGGATAAGAAAGTGGAAAAGACGTACATAGCCTTAGTATTTGGGAGAATTATAAATCCCGAAGGAAGCATTGAGGCGCCAGTGGGGAGAAAGATTACAGACCGGAGAAAGATGGCTGTGACCTCGATAAGAAGCCGGCAAGCAATTACCCATTTTAGAGTGCGCGAAATTTTAGGAGATTTTACACTCCTGGATGTAAGTCCAAAAACGGGAAGGACGCATCAGATAAGGGTCCATCTGGCACACATCGGACATCCTGTCGTGGGAGATTTTGAGTATGGGCGCCCCGCGCCAGATAATTGGGCTGTTACCCGACAGCTCCTCCATGCATATAAATTGGGATTCGTTCATCCTGTTAAGAAGGAGTGGGTAGAGTTTACTGCTCCCCTGCCTGAGGAATTTAAAAAGGTAATTGCCAAATTAAGAAAGGAAACGAAAACAAAACATAATGGACGATCAAAGGATATATCGTAAATTCTTCAAAAGTAAAGACATGGTGAGTTTCAGAGTTCACCAGAAAGAGACAGACATATATGTGGCAGTGGATGATAGAAAGAAAGGAAATTTAAAGAGCATCGTTGATAAAACAGAAAAGTTAGTGGGAGAGTATCGCAGGGATATTGAAAATTATATAAGGAATTACCCGATATTTGAGGTAAGTTTCCGGCCCGTGGTCGTAGATTCGGATGCTCCAGAAATTATTAAAGACATGGCCCGTGCAGCTTTGCTTGTCAATGTGGGTCCCTTTGCCTCGGTGGCTGGGGCAATCGCAGGTGCGCTGGGAAGAGAACTATCCGAGGAGATTTCAGATGTGATAGTTGAAAATGGTGGGGATGTGTTTATAAAAAGTAGCAAGCTTCGCAAGGTTGGAATCTATTGTGAGTCGGATGAAATTTCTAACAGGATTGGTCTTGAGGTCCATCCCGCGGACACCCCGCTAGGGATCTGCGCTTCAAGTGGAACTCAGGGCCATTCTTTCAGTTTTGGTCGAGCCGATCTGGCAGTGGCTATTTCCAATTCCACTACTCTGGCTGATGCCTGTGCTACGGCTGTGGGAAATTTGATAAAAGACAAAAGAGATATCGCTAAAGGAATCGATTTTGCCAAGAGTATCGAAGGCATTAAAGGGGTAGTTATAATTAAGGATGGCCAATTTGGACTATGGGGTGATATAAAAATAGTTAGTATTTGACATTTACCTTGCTTTTGATTATAATATCCGTTTAATTTTTGCAGCCCTGGCAAAGGAAAAAGAATGGCAGTAACACTGATTAATGTAGGTTTTAATAATGTAGTAGTTAGTCAGAGAATTATTGCGGTAATTAATCCCGATTCTTCGCCTGTGAAAAGACTGATAGAAATAGCCAAAGATAAGGGTAGTCTAGTCGATGCTACCTGTGGCCGGCGTACCCGTTCGGTAATCATTACCGATAGTAACCACGTTATCTTGTCGGCATTGCAAGCGGAAACAATTAGTGATAGATTTCAGAAGAAAACAGGAAAAGCTGAAAAGAAGATACCACAGAGTTCTGTTAGAATGAACCTGTATACATCAAGAAAGGTGAGCAAAACTAATGACTGAGTCTGGACTCCTTATAATTATCTCCGCTCCTTCAGGCACAGGTAAGTCGACTCTGTGCAGAAAATTAATTGGCCATCTCCCCGAGGCCTGCTATTCGGTCTCGGCCACTACGAGAAAACCACGGCGCGGGGAGGTCGAGGGAAAGGATTACTTCTTTGTCTCCGAGAGTGAGTTTAAAGACAAGATTAAGAGGGGTGAGCTTGCGGAGTGGGCATTGGTCTATGGCCATTACTACGGTACTCCCAAGGATTTTCTGGAAAGGAATCTTGCTAAAGGAAAAAATGTAATATTGGACATAGATGTACGAGGTGCAATGAAGTTGAAGAAGGAGTATCCTCAAGCAGTGTTCATCTTTCTTGCGCCGCCTTCATTTTCTGAATTGGAAAGAAGACTCAAGGGCCGAGGGAGGGACAACGAAGCAACCATAAGAAAAAGACTTACCAACGCTCGGTGGGAAATAGGACGTATAGGAAGTTATGATTATTTGGTGATTAATGACCGATTGGTAGATGCTTTAAAGCAGCTTAAGAATATTGTGATGGCTGAAAAGAATAGAGTAAAAAGGTCAGAAGAAAAGATACGAAAACTGGGCCTTTAAAGCGAACTTTTTAAATCTTCCAAACATCAGATTTGGTCGGAGTATAAAGAATGGGAAAAGATAAGTCTAAAGGGCCGCTTGATAAATTGTTGCTTGATAATGTGTCTAATAAATATGAATTAATCCTTTCAGCCTCGAAGGTATTAAGAGAGAAAGCTAAGAAAGACGGAAAAATTAAGATTACGCCCGAGCTAATCGTGCAAGCTCTTCACGAAGTAGTCAGTAAAGAGGCGGAAGTGAAGGAAATCTCAAAGGGAAAGGGTTCCAAAGAGGAAGATGTCCGAAAGAAGAAACCTGAGGAAAAATAGACCTTTTGCCGGGAAAAAGGTCGTCTTAGGTGTGACGGGCAGTATTGCTGCTTACAAAGCCTGCGGCATAGTCTCTTGCTTGAAAGGGCTGGGGGCAGATGTTTTTGTGGTAATGACCGAATCAGCTACTTGTTTCGTGTCGCCCTTAACCCTGCAAACTTTATCTGGAAATAAAGTACACGTAAATCTTTTTGATTTACCGGAAGAGTGGGAGCTCGAGCATATTTCCCTGGCTGAAAAAGCCGACTTAATCTTGATTGTCCCTGCTACAGCCAACACTATTGCAAAGTTAGCCACGGGCATTGCTGATAATCTACTGACGGCGACTGTTTTGGCCACCAGGGCACCTGTTTTGATAGCGCCGGCAATGCACGAAACTATGTATAAGAACAGCTTCACACAAGCCAATATTGAAAAGTTAAAAGAGAAGGGATTTAGATTTGTCGGACCTGATTACGGCGAGCTTGCCTCAGGAAAGATTGGCTTGGGAAGGTTGGCTAAAAACGAGGAGATTCTGGAAAGTGTTAAGGATATTCTGGAGATAGAAAAAGATATGGCTGGTAAGGTCTTTCTTATTACCGCTGGTCCCACGCATGAATACCTCGACCCGGTGAGGTTTATATCGAATGCTTCTTCCGGCAAGATGGGACATGTTCTGGCTGAAGTGGCGAAAAGAAGAGGAGCGGAGGTAATATTAGTCAGTGGACCCACAAATATTGCCCCTCCAGAAGGAGTGAAGACCATACTTGTGGAATCTGCCT
>CAZTSA010000045.1:0-10124 GCA_964616885.1 uncultured Clostridia bacterium | reverse complement strand
TTTTGGAGGGAGTCAAGGCGCCCGCAGCATAAATCTGGCAATGGTAAAAGCCTTAGATTTTTTGGACGCGGTGAAGAAAAAGATTCAAATCATACACATCGTGGGCGTCGAGCAATTTTCAGAAATAAAAGTTGAATACGAGAAGAAGAATTATTCATCCTGTGTTCTCCCATATCTTCTCCATATGGAATATGCCTATAGTTGTTGTGACCTGGTAATTTCCCGCTCAGGCGCAAGTTCCATAGCTGAAATCATATCAAAAGGTTTACCCAGTATTCTTATTCCCTATCCTTACGCAACTGCTGGTCACCAGAAGGCGAATGCTGAGCTTCTCTCAAAGAGAGGAGCGAGTGTACTTGTTGAGGATGAGCGGCTGACGGGCGAGTTACTAACCAATATCGTCATCCGCTTGATTAATGATGAGGCAGAGTTGGGAAGAATGGCAGCGAATGCCAGAATATTGTCTGTTGACGATGCAGCCACCAGAATGGCCGACATAATTGAAGCAATGTAGAGAACTCTCAAAATCATCTCCCCTTTGGGAGAGGGTCCTATCCTGATAGCCCTCGCCCCTGCGGGTAGAGGGTCGGGCCTGCCCGTGCCGGGCACGAGCCACCCTGGCCGTTAAGGCCCAGAATGGGCAGGCGGCCAGGGGTGAGGGGTAAAACCAAAATGTTAAAGAAGATTCAGCATATACATTTCGTGGGAATAGGCGGTTCGGGGATGAGCGGAATTGCTGAGGTTCTGATAAATTTGGGCTATAAAGTTAGTGGCTCTGACCTCAAGGAGACAGAAGTGACAGAGAGGCTGGCATCCCTGGGTGGGCAAATATTTATTGGCCATAAAGCAGAACAAGTGGGAGATGCCCACGTGGTGGTTACTTCCAGTGCAATACTACCGGATAATCCCGAAGTGATACAAGCAAAGAAACTTAAAATTCCCGTTATTCCTCGAGCTGAGATGCTTGCCGAGTTAATGAGGCTGAAGTATGCTGTGACAATTGCCGGGGCTCATGGAAAGACAATAACCACTTCCCTTGTATCTATGGTTTTGGCGGAAGGCGGGTTAGACCCAACATTAGTAATTGGTGGGCGATTAAAGAATATTGGCTCTTCTGCTAAATTAGGCAAGGGTGAATTCATGGTTGCTGAAGCAGATGAAAGCGACGGCTCTTTCCTTAAGCTTACACCCACTATTGCTCTCGTCACAAATATAGACGACGATCATCTTGACCACTACAAGACTCTGGATAATATAAAAAGTGCTTTCGTACAGTTCATAAACAAGGTTCCCTTCTACGGCTCTATTATCCTTTGTGGTGAAGATGAAAATATTAAGTCAATCATTCCTCAAATCACGAGAAAATATTATACTTATGGAATAAGTAAGAGACACGATTTCTATGCGGAAAACATAGTATATGAAGGGATGAACACTGAGTTTGATATCTGCTTTTCCGGGAAAAATCTGGGCAGGCTCAAAATACACCTCCCTGGAGCTCATAATGTTATCAACTCTGTAGGTGCAGCTGCAGTCGGCATTGAACTGGAAATAGGATTTAAAAAGATTAGAAAAGCTTTTCTTGATTTTACTGGGGTTAGTCGAAGGTTGGAGATTAAAGCCACGAAGAAGGATACAGTGTTTATAGATGACTACGGGCATCATCCCACAGAAATAAGAGCAACTCTTGACACAATAAAATCGATTTGGCCGGGAAAGAGACTATTGGTTATCTTCCAACCGCATCGGTATACTCGGACAAGAGATCTGGCAGAAAAATTTGGGCCTTCGTTCAAAAGCGTCAGCCGAATCTGGCTTACAGATATCTATTCTGCGGGAGAGAAGCCCATTACCGGAATTTCTTCATCTCTAATCCTGGAATCTTTCCCTCCTGAGAAGAGAAAAGATGTCAAATTGATTTCAAATCGAGAAGCTCTAATTAAGGAGGTGGCAAAAGAGCTCAAACCTCACGACATCCTCCTCACTTTGGGAGCAGGTGACGTCTATAAAATCGGCGAAGAAATCCTAAAAAAATTTTAGGCCTTAATTCAAACTGGACTCCTCCCGAAAGGGAGATGAGGGGTTAAATGTGGAGCTTTCCGAAAGGGGGGCTGCATCAAGTCTCTCAGGCAGACGCTAGGAACTGAAGGCAAAAAGATAGAAACCATAAAAGGCGTAGGATACAAGTTCGTTGACGAAGAAAACGTGCAATGATGATATATAGTCATTAAAATTGAAGAAAAATATGAATTTAGGAAGGTTTTCGCTCTATGGAAATACCTGTTTGGTTAGTACCAGATAGAAGGAAGGTGCCGAGTATTAGAGGTGGGAAAAGGAAATCTTCTGACAGAAGGAGATCCCCACGCTTTATGGTCCACTTACCCATTAAAATAAAAGCTCAGGATTCACAGAAAAGTACTTCCACAAGCATCAGAGGTGAGAGTGTGAATATGAACGAGTCCGGGGTGGACGTGGCCTTGGAAAGGCCATTAGATGATCTTCGGGTCTTCTACCTAACTATGGTTTCTAGGCTCAGTAGTTTAAATAGAGACATACCAGTCGAATTGGTATGGAGAGCTTCCAATATAAGAAAAAGGAAATTCTTGTATGGTTTCAAATTTTTGAAATTGGATAGAGAACAGCTTATTAGTCTCAGAGAATTCTTGTATTTAAATGATAACTTCGTTATGGATCAGGCAGATTACATTGTCAAGTTGATTTCTGACCCCGGGATTGAACGAAAAGTAAGAGGATTCTTTATCAAAGACGTCAAGAATTATCTGGAAGAATTGGCATTATTGGAGAAAGAAACATACCAAAAGGGTCCGACCGATATCGGCCAAGTGAAGTTAAGCAGGCTCAATAGTGAAATTCTCAAAAAAGGAGAAAGACTGGAAAAAACCATTAGTAATTCTATAGTTTTGAAAGAAATAAAAAGGAGGTTTAGAGTTTTAGTAGGAGGTTTTGCGTATCAGAGCTTTATAGTGAAAAGGGCTACTGATAAACCACTGGGCTACCCAGGAGACTACGAATTACTGGAAGCTATTTATGATAATTGCCTTCTTTCTGAAGGAATAGGGCTTTATTTTGATAAATCGTTTTTGGATAATAACTATGCAGTAGCGGTAAGAAATCGGAAAGATAAGATGAAAATAATTCTAAGTGAATTTATCAATAGTTCAGCACTGCCCATTGTGAAAATATTAAATCTGGCTTGCGGCTCATGTAGAGAGATCAAAGAATTACCATCCGGCCCAATTGTTCGTAAGAATAGAATTGTTTTTGAGTGTGTGGACCAGGATGAGAATGCGTTGGAGTTTGCCAAAGGAGCATTGGGAAAACTGCCTGGAAATATCGAGATCAAATTCTATAGAGAAAATATTTTAGACATGCTAGATAAACCTTCATATTATGATGGCTTGATGGGGAAGCAAGACTTGATTTATAGTATTGGTTTGGCCGATTATTTGCCGGATCGGATTTTGAAAAGATTAATTCTTTTCTGCTTTAGACTATTGCGTCCTAGAGGAAGGCTCATCATTACACATAAGGACATAGACAAATACAAACCTTTAGAGCCGGATTGGTTCTGTAATTGGACGTTTATTCCGAGGAATAGGGAAAAATTGGCGAACCTGATGAGGGTTTCAGGAATAGATGATTATTCTGTTGCCATAGAACGAGATGGTTCCCAAGTAATAATTTTTCTAATTGTAACTAGACGTTAATTAGTCACAGGAGCTTAGCAAATGACGCTCTTGGGTTTTAGTGGTCTTCTTAACACGATTTGTAATACTTCCTTGGGAACATTTGTTTTTTCAAAAAATAGAAGAGGCATTCAAAACATAACATATTTTGCCTTGAGTTTGAGTATTGCTCTTTATAGTTTTGGCTATTTCATTTGGCAATTTGCAAACGACGAAGCTTTCGCTCTGTTTTGGTTCCGAATTCTTGTTGTTGGAATTATTCTCATCAATGTAACCTATCTACATTTTGTATTTGCTTTTCTTGGAATCCTGGAGAGAAAAAGGAAATTTCTCATAGCTTGTTATATAGTGAATTTTATCTTTATACTATTAAATTTTTCTTCCGTCCTGTATGTTCGTTTAGTTCCCAGATACGGGCTAGGTTTTTGGCCAATCCCCACTAATTTCTTTCACGGTTATTTATCGTTTTGGTTCTTTCAACTTTTTTATGGCTTCAACTTTTTGTTGAAAGGATATAGAAAAGCTTCTGGATTCAAAAGAGAACAAATACGCTACTTCCTAGCGGCAGCCATAGTTGGCTTTTTCGGCGGAGCCACCAATTGGCCAATGTGGTATAATATTGATTTCCCGCCTTACACGAATATTCTTATTTCGGTCTCTCTTGGAATAGTTGCGTATGCTATTGCGACCTATCGCCTTATGGATATTAGTGTCGCGGTCACTAAGACGGCGATATTTACAACCGTCTACTCTATTTTTTTGGGGATTCCACCTTTACTTCTGATTCTTCATCGTGGGTTTTTATATCGGCATTTTGGTATATATTGGTGGCTTGTACCAGTCGGCGTGGGTGGGTGCGAGCTACTTGCTTTCATTGCGCCTACTATAAATCATTATTTTCAGGAGAGGGCTAATAGAATCCTTTTAGGAAAGCAAAAAGTGTACCAAGAGAATTTGATTAGACTGGCGAAGGAGATGACTTTGACCAAAGATTTGAGGAGTCTTCTGGTCTTAATCATTCGCAATGTTACTAAGGAAATTGGAATAAGTCACGCTCGTATCTATCTTTTGGACGGGAAGGCCGGCCAATATGTGCGAGAGGTTCACTATGGTAAGGAGAGAAGAAGACAATCTTTTGGAGATTCTTTATCTAAGGATGCGCCTTTAGTGGGAATATTATCCAGAAGTGGAGATAAAGCTCCTCTTTTAACAGAAGAGGTTATCAGTTATTTTGAGACCAATGAGCCCGGACACCTGAGAGAAGTGAAAGCACAATTAAGAAGTATGGGAGCAGCCGTATTATTACCTTCTTTCATTGGCGAAGAACTGGTTGCCTTCTTATCGTTGGGTACGAAGCGTTCTAAAGAAATTTATACTCCTGACGATTTGGGGATGTTTAAGATTTTAGCCGGGCAAGCGGGTTTAGCGATTGAGAACGCTCAGTTCTATCAGGAACTTAAAGAATCCCAGGCCACGATGCTTCAGGCGGCTAAGCTTTCTTCCATTGGAGAGTTGGCTGCGGGCTTTGCCCACCAGATAGATAATCCTTTAGGGATCATTAGTCTTGGGTCGCAGTTGTGCATTCGCGAAATTAAGGAAGACCTCGGCAAGGAAAATTTGACTGAAAAAGGCAAGGAAACAGCGCAAAAGCTTGAGGACAGGCTGGAGAAAATAATCGAGACCGCTCACAAAGCAGCTGACCTTGTGGAGAGAATAAGGGGCTATGCCAAACCTTCAGATAGGGATTTTGAATCGACAGACTTGAATTCCGTAATGGACGATGCTTTAGGTTTAGCCCAGTATCAAATTTCTCGGGGAGGGGTTAATGTAACCAAAGACATCCCTCAGGATTTGCCGAAGATAAAAGGGATCGGGGTTCAGTTAGAGCAGGTATTTTTGAATATAATTATGAATGCGTGCGAAGCGATGGCTGGTAAGAAGGGAGAACTTACCATCTCAGCAAGAGTTGGAAAAGATGAGCCCGACAGGGTCAGGGTAACTCTATCAGATAATGGTTGCGGAATTCCCAAAGAGAACTTAAATAGACTGTTCGACCTCTTCTATACCACAAAGGGTTCTAAAGGAACAGGAGTTGGATTGTCCATAGCTTATCGCATAGTAAAAGACCACAGTGGAGAGATAGATGTGGAAAGCGAAGTGGGAAAAGGGAGTAAGTTTACTGTCTCCCTGCCCATCTGGAAAGAGAAATCGTGAGCAGGGTTAAGTGCTGAAATAAGTGAATATATTAAATGGATTGCAAAAACTGATAAGAAATAGAGTGAGAGTCGGCGAACCTCTCTCCCGGCATACTTCTTTCAGGATAGGTGGTCCGGCGGAATATTTTCTGGAATTGGGAAACATTAAAGAGCTGAGGAATGTGATTGAATTTTGCATGAAAGAGAATTTCGATTTCTTTATTTTAGGTGAGGGCTCTAATGTGCTTTTTTCTGACGAAGGTTTTGACGGTTTAATAATTCGATTGAAAGGCGACTTCAAGAAATTTTCTGTAGATGGCGAGGAAGTGACGGCTGGTGCCGGGGTGAAATTGAACGACTTAGTTAAAAAATTGGCGAGGAGAGGCTTGGCTGGTTTAGAATTTGCCTCAGGAATTCCAGGAAGTATCGGTGGTGCAATTGTTAGTAACGCGGGTACAAGAATGGGTTGGATCGGTGATGTTGTGAGTGAAATAAAAATTTTTAGTGGCGGAGAAATAAAAATCTTGAAGAAGGACGAACTAAATTTCTCTTATAGGCATTGTGAACTACCGGATAGTGCCATAATTCTGGAAGTCAAACTGGGGTTGAAAAATGGCAAGAAAAGTGATATTATAGAAAAAATTAAGGAGAGTCTTAAAGAAAGAAAGAGGAGTCAGCCTGTTTCTACGCTTAATGCTGGCTGCATTTTCAGGAATCCAGAAAGTTGCGAGGCCGGAAAACTAATTGAATCTGCGGGGTTAAAGGGAGCCAGAGTTGGAGACGCTGAGGTATCCACAAAACATGCAAACTTCATCATTAATCGCGGCACGGCAAAGGCTAAAGACGTGTATAATTTAATTGAAAAGGTTCGGGAAACCGTTAAGGAGAAATTTGATATAGACCTTGAATTGGAATTGAGGATAGTGGGAAAGGGGATGAAGGGATAGTTATCGGAGTCGCTCGGTTAGAACCTCGCTCAAAATCCGTCAGCGCCGGGGCAAAGCCTGGCGGATTTGAAGCTCCTGCAACTATCCCTTCATCCCCAGGGTAATGAGAGGTGGGATAGTTACCGGAGTCGCTCGGTTAGAGGGATGCTTGGGATTTGGTTCACTCGCTGACAATTTTTTGCTCTGCGAGCACCGCCAAAAATCTCAGGAGTTTATCCCGTCTTTGCGGGACTAAACTCTAATCTTCGATTTTTGGCTAAAAATTCTAATGCTCGCTACACCAAATCCCCTCGCATTAGGGGAATGTGTCGTCTTCGTTTTTTGGCTAAAATTCGCGAAACTTCGCAAACTATCTTTTAAAGGGTAGTTAGTAAGAGGTCGAAATAATTTTATGAAAGAGATACTTGATAGGTTAAAGAAGAAGAAAATAGGGGTCCTCTGCGGAGGAAGTTCTCATGAAAGGGAAATTTCTCTAAAGACAGGAGACGCTGTTTACAGAGCTCTGGTTTCTCTTGGGCTGGATGTATGCAAGCTCGATGTGGATAAAGACATTGCCTTGACACTGTTAAAGGAGAAGATAAACTTAGCATTCATTGCTCTCCACGGCAAACTCGGCGAAGATGGAACGATTCAAGGGCTTTTGGAGATAATGGGTATTCCATATACCGGTTCCGGAGTGTTGGCGAGCGCGCTGGCTCTGGACAAAGTTTACACCAAAAAGGTGTTTAATTATCACAACCTGCCCATGGCGAAATACAAGGTCCTTGAGAAAAGAGTGGAAACCCCTGGTGATATACTTGGAGAGTTGAACTATCCGGTGATTGTCAAGCCAGCAAGAGAAGGTTCAACTATTGGAGTGACGATAGTTAAAGAGTCAAAAGATCTGGATAATGCCATAAATGTTGCCTTTGGATACGGAGATAAGATACTAATTGAACAATACATTCAAGGAAGAGAAATTACGGTGGGGGTTCTGGGTGATGAACCTCTGCCTGTCATAGAGATTGTATCGAGGACGGAATTTTACGATTATCGGGCAAAGTATGAACCCGGGATGTCCCAGCATATTGTTCCTGCCAAATTACCCCGGGAGCAATACCAGTTGGCCCAATCCCTGGGTCTTTCTGCTCATCGTGTCCTGGGATGTAAGGGCGCGACTCGCGTGGATATGGTAATGGATGGGGATGGCAAGATCTATCTCTTAGAAGTTAACACAATCCCTGGAATGACTGAGACCAGCCTCTTGCCAGAAGCTGCAGCTGTGGCAGGCATAGATTTTAAGCAACTGGTGGTAAAGATTCTATCCTATGCTTTAGATTGAGGGTTGACAAGCATTGAAAGTCAAAAGGTGGCAGAAAAGAATCTTATGGAAAAGACGATTTTTTAGACTTTTAAAACTGACTTTGTTATCGGTCACGCTTCTCTTTTCCGGATACGGAACTTATAAGTTCCTGATTTACTCTCCCTATTTTGAGATAAAAGAAATAAGAATAGCAGGAAATCGTGACATTAATAGTAAGGATATTCTTTCGCTACTGAATATAAAAAAAGGGGAGAATATATTCAAAGTTAAATTGAATCACGCAATTCGAGAGTTAAGAAGGTTGAACCAAATCAAAGACATAGATATTCATCGAGATTTTCCTGACAAAATAGTCATTAACATTACTGAAAGGATTCCCATTGCCGAACTTGATGTAGGGTATAATGTCCATTCCGATAGGGTGCAACTAATAGATAAGGAGGGCACAGTATTTTTGGGAAAGCCAAGAAAAATTCCCAGGGTTCTGGGAGCTAAAAGTTCTCTCCAGAGGCAAGAGTTGGCGAACTTCCTGTCCAAACTTATAGTAGTTGACTCGCAGTTTTACGAGAAAATTTCATATATAGATGCGAATAATCCGAGCAGAATTAAGTTGAAAACTAATCAAGTCCTGCTTATCTGGGGTCCCGTGGAGGGAGAAACAGAGACTCAGTTGAAGGAGAAGTTAACTTATCTAGGTTTAGTGATGAACGATTTGCTGAAGAATGGTAAGACTTTTGACTATCTTGACCTGAGATTTTTGAAAGAGGGAAAAGGGGAGATAATTGTGGGTTAAAAGGATAGTTTGTTCACTGAGGAAATAAAATGAAACAGAAAATTGTTATTGGTCTTGATGTAGGTTCAAGTAATGTTTGTGCTCTCGTAGGGAAAATTACGCAAAAGCCAGAAGTGGAAATAATTGGGTCAGCTAGGGTACCCTGTCGCGGCTTACGAAACGGCGTAGTAGTTAACATTGAGGAGACTACGCGTGCGATAGGTCAGGCTATCGAAGAAGCCGAGGGAACTGCAAACATTCCCATTAAGACGGTTTATGTGGGAATTGAGGGCGGGCATATCGAAAGTTTCAATCACCAGGGAGCGATTATGATTTCCCGTTCTGATAAAGAGATTGCTGAAGAGGATATATTAAGAGTTATCGATTCGGCCCGAGCCATTCGGTTATCTCCCGAGCGGGAAATCATTCATACTGTTCCTCAGGGCTTTGTAGTTGACGGTCAGAGGGGAGTAATGGACCCCGTAGGAATGGAGGGTAGTCACCTGGGTGTCCATGTACATATTGTAACGGGAGTTTCCACAACGATAAACAACCTGGTCAAATGTATCAACAGAAATGGCCTGGAGGTAGAAGACATAGTCCTGAGCGTATTAGCTGCGGCAGAGACCGTAGTTACCCCTGAGGAGAAAGATTTGGGATGTGTCCTAATAGATTTTGGGGGACAGACTGTGGATTTGGCCGTATTTGTTGAAGGAGCTCTAAGAGCCACCAGAGCACTTCCCATTGGGAGCGACATTATTACAAAAGATATAGCTCACTGTCTCCATATTCCTCTCGCGGAAGCAGAAAGGATTAAGAAAGAGTCTGGCTACGCTCAAATGAAAATGATTTCCGATAATATGGAGATAAATATTTTTGGTATGGACGGTAGAACTCAGCAGACAATCCTCACCAGTAGGCTTTGCGAGATTATTGAGCCGCGGGTTGAGGAAATCTTTACTTTTGTTCGCGAGGAGCTGGCAAAAATAGGTCGGGAAAATTTAATACCCGCTGGGGGAATTTTGACAGGGGGAGGGGCTTTGCTCCGAGGCGTTAAGGAGATTACTGAACAGATTTTGAACCTCCCTATGAGGTTGGGTGTGCCACAGAGGGTGGAGGGACTTTCAGAGGTTACTGGTAGCCCGGGCTATGCTACAGCCATCGGGTTGATCAAGTATGCCCAAAAGGAAGAATTCCCTG
>CAZTSA010000044.1:0-10195 GCA_964616885.1 uncultured Clostridia bacterium | reverse complement strand
TGGAGAAAATCTTCGACATAGCTATTAAAGAAGCGGGCGCTAAAAGGATAGCAGTAGCCACAGAACAGAGGAGAGAGCACAGGCTGATTCACCAAAGGAGATAAAAGATGCTTATACAGATGGAGAGGAAACATGACATTATTTGCTGGACGATTGCTATAGGATTGCACCTTTTGCTTTTGCAGGTACACTTCAATCTATCGAGCAATATTGAACCGGAGAGGCTGGTTCCTGTAGTGGAAGTTGACTATATTATCCAGGAGCAGGTAATAACTACAAGGCAAGTTAGAGTTCTTGGCAGGCCAGCGCAAACTTTTAGGGAGAAAATGAAACACTTCTTTAGTAAGGAGTAGTACCTGGCAAGAAGGAGGAGCTTTTGGCTGGTAAAGCTCCTTCCAGAGTAGCGGTGAATAAAACAGGGAAGCTTTCTCAGAAGGAGACTTTAATCGATAAGAAGGTATCGCTTCCCAGAAAAGTCGATTTATCTATGGTAAATAAGTCTGGAGAAGAGTTGATATCTAAGGGGGAAGAGAAGATTCTGCTTGCTTCCCAGGGAGTTAAGCTTACGGATTCAAAAACACAGGACCTCAAAGATAAGGGGTATAAAGTTGCTAAGAAAGACCTTCCTTTCAAGGTAGCTACGAGGGATGAGATAAGAGGCAAAGATGCGGATATAGTGGCTATAGATTTGGGTAAGGAGACATCGAAGGGGCTACTTACTGAACAGCCGAGTTTAAAGGATATAAAGGGGAAGGGAGAATTTAGTGAGGGGGTATTCCGTGTTGTGAAACAGGGGGGTGGGGGAAAACTTTCAGGGTCAGAAGTGCTGGCGAACTTGTTAGTTATGGCTAAGGAGGAAGAAGAGAGGAAGTCGAGAGAGTACGAAAGTTTATCGGGTTGTGGGGTAGGTATTGAAGGGGGAGAGGGGTCAGGGATTGGGTCTGGAGGGCAGTTTATAGGGAAGGCTTTGAAAGAGAAAGAGAAGGAGAATGTGGTGAAGAAAGGAGTGGTGTTCTCGCGGGCTCCTCGGAAGGAGCGAGAGTCGGCTACCAGTTCTGACCTTGAGGAAGATACGGGAGTTACGAGAAGAGAACAGAGAGGGAGGGTGATTTTTGAGATTAGAGGCCCACTCTCCGGGCGAATGGTTGTTTATAAAGACATTCCCTCTTATCCTGAATGGGTAGAAAAGGAGGGAATTGAAGCGGGGGTTAGTGTACATTTTGTAGTTCTTTCTAACGGGATGGTGAAGGATAATATTTATGTAGTGAGGACTTCCGGGTATCCATTTCTGGATAAGTTAGTGATGGAGGCATTAAGGCACTGGCAGTTTGCTTCTTTAGAAGGAGATCTCTACGGGAAAGAAGAGTGGGGAGTGTTGACTTTCTACTTTTCATTAAGCAGTCAACCTTTGTCCAAAGGGTGAAAGATATGAAAAATAGTTTATTCATCACCCATCTTCACAAACTATTTTTCAAAGGAGGGAGCAGGATGATTAAGAGAATATGTTTTATTTTGGCGGCCATCTTAGTATTATTTTTAAGCTATGGAGGGGCAGTAACTCAAGAGGCGCTGGATACTAAGACTTCACCAGGAGAAAAGGAAAAGAGCGAAGGACTTTCAGAAGTGGTGATAAAGGGTGAAGCCAAAGATACAGTAGAAGTGAAGAAGGCTCCTTACCAGATTGAAATCAGTATAGAAGACGTTGTTAGTCCGTCTATAGAAGAGACGGAAGCTCTTATGAAGGGCGGGGTAGAAATTATGAGGCAGGAAGAATTCAATCAATTTACTCGCTTGAATAGCAAGCAGGTGATTAAACCCTCGCTGCCATCCCTTCCAGAACCTCCTCTGGTAACTTTTCATCCCCGGCGTTCCGATATTAAAATTAAGAAGTGGGAGCTGACAATTTCTGATGATAAGGGAAGTATCATAAGAACTCTCCAGGGTAAAGGGAGTCCTCCCGGTACTGTGGAATGGGACGGTCGGGAGGAGAGAGGGAAGATAATAAAAGTAGGGACTCTGTATTCCTATAATTTTGTGGCTATAGACGAGTATGGTAGACTTCATATTACCAGTGGGAAGCCATTTCAGTTGTGGGCATTGAAGTATGATGAGAAAGAGAGCGTGAATATTGAGGTAGCCAGTAGAGTTCTTTACACAAAAGAGAGGGATAAATTTTCAGAAGATGGTAAAATGATTATAGATAAGGCTTTAGACATTTTACGCCAATATTCGAGATATCCTTTTAGAATAGAGATTTGTAGTGATGAGCCAGACCTTTCGGTCTGGGAAAAAGCCAAAGCCTTACTTTCAGATTATATTTCTAAAAACATGATTCTCCTGCCAGAAGATTTGAGGATAAATGTGGTAAAAGGATATGGACGAGGGTTAACCACCAGTATTATCATTCAGACCAGATGAGGATACCATTTAATTAGAGTCGCTCGAGGTCCTCCCCAGCCTCGAGTGACTATTTCCACAAAATAATCGCTCTGCATTTCCTGCGGAGCGATTATTTTATCAGCCTTTTTTGATAATGTTGACAAGGCAATCAAAAAGTGTTAAAATTAAAAAAATTTGTTCTCCGAGGTGACACTGTGGCATCGACACCCGATTTTTCCCGTGCAATCCAGGTGGTTGCTCAGCCATCGGGTGTGCATAGAATTGGATTCCTACGCTGAATTCCCGGATTTCGTCGGGGGTCTCCTGAAGACATGCATTTCGGGAGGACTCGGGCGTCTTAATTTATATCCGAGAACACCCCAGCGGTATTACCTTGTTAACTTATAATTACTATTGAGGTAAATTATGCCCAAAGAAAAAATTTTGATTATCGATGACGAACCGGACCTGATTAAGCTGGTGAAAGAGATTCTGGAACTGGAGAATTTCCAGGTGAGTAGCGCTTGCGATGGAGAGGAGGGATTGAGAAAAGCGGCCGGTCAAATTCCAGACCTAATTCTTTTGGACATTAAGATGCCCGGCATAAATGGCTTCCAGGTATTAGAGAGATTAAAAATGGATGAGACCACTTCACACATTCCAGTGGTAATGCTCACCACCAGCGTCCTCAGGCGAGATCGCGACAAAGCGTTCGACCTGGGAGCAGTGGACTATGTAGTCAAGTCACTGGAGGGTTTTGAACTGGGGGAGCGCATCCGTAAGATATTGAGGGGCCGGTTCAAATAACTGGTGGATAGAGGATAAGTATTCGTAGTTAGAATCGCATAGGTGTTCACCGCAGAGGGAAACACAAGAAAGATGAGAGGCGTATGAAAAAGAAAATCCTCATAGTGGATGATGAACCAGAAGCAGTTGAACTCCTGAAAGAAATCCTGACGGCACAGGATTTCAGAGTTGTCTCCGCCAGAAATGGTGACGAAGCAGTAAAAATAGCAAGGGAAGAAAAGCCGGACGGCATCGTTTTAGATGTGGTGCTTCCCGGCTTAGGCGGTCTTGACGTGTGTCGGATTTTGAAACAGGATAAGGTGACCCATTCCATTCCTATAATAATGGTAAGTGGCAAGGCCATGGAGACCAGAGATAAAGTTGCTGGGTTTGATGCAGGAGCGGACGACTATTTAACGAAGCCTTTCCAGGCTACAGAGCTGGTTGCCCGCATAAGAGCTTTATTAAGGCGCTATGAGCTCTCTGAAGACTTTGAGGAGGTCATAGAAAAAGGGGAAATTTCTCTTGATGTTGCCAGAGCAACAGTGCGGGTAAAAGGAAAACTTGTGAATATGAGACCCAAAGAGTTCGATCTACTCTATCTGCTAATGAAGAAGGCAGGCCGCGTGCTGAATAGGTCATATTTGCTTGTGAGTATATGGGGTTATGACTATTTTGGTTCTACCAGGACAGTGGACGTACATATAAGGAGGCTCAGGGAAAAATTGGGAGGAGAGGCTGCAAGAAAGATAAAGACCGTAGAGGGAAAAGGATATATGTTTGTGGAAGGGGAATAAAAGTTAACATAGATTTAACATTTTTGTAACACTATTGTAATAAGGATGTGGTAAACTATATTTTGGGAACGGAATTTCAAGATTGTGCACACATTGGATTTTGCCTGCACGGCCCGGACTTTTACGCATGGTTTTGGTCGCGCGGAATAGAAGGTTGTATATGAAAGACAAGATTCTTTTCGTTGATGATGACCCGGATATTGTTAGGTTGGTAAAGGAAACTCTCGTCGACGAGGGGTTCGATTTTGTTTCTGCCGAGGACGGCGAAGGCGGTATAAGAGAGGCCCGGAGGTCCCAACCCGACCTAATTATTCTGGACATGCATCTTCCAGACACAGATGGATTTGAGATTTGCCGGATACTGAAAGGAGATAAGGCCTGCAAGCATATACCCATAATAATGTTGACAGGCAAGTTCAAGAAGACTTCCGACAAAGTTGAGGGATTACAGGGTGGGGCGGATGACTATGTGCTAAAGCCTTTTGAGATAGAGGAACTATTGGCACGAATACGGGCAGTGCTCCGGGAATATAAGCATTTCGGTCCAGAGCACCTGGTGAAAGATCATTTGGAAGAGTTAAGACGGAAGAAAAAGGACTGATGCTCGGGAGGGAGCATGCGTCTGAGAACAAAGTTCAGCTTCTTTGCGATTCTTATTTTACTGGTAGCTCTCCTGGGAATGAGTGTCATTCTGTTCATTTTTGAGAAGAAACATCTTTTGCAGACAATGAGAGAAAACCAGGTAAATGCTATAAAGGGTTTGGCAGAGGTCTGCAAGGAAGCGATAATTAGCGAGGACGACCTCCTTCTCCTGAATTATATTAAGGTAGTAAAGAGGACTACAGGAGTAGTATATGCAATGTTCGTGGACGATGAAGGGAAAGTAGTGGTTCACACAGATACTAATCTTCTGGGGTATGTGTATCGGGATGATATAGGAGTAAAATCGCAGAACTCGGAAGACTTGTTGATTCAAACTTATATGGGTAAGGAGGGTGGAGAACTCGTTGATGTCTCACTTCCCGTCTTATTGGGAGAGGATAGGTTGGGGACTGCGCGGATTGGCTTCTCCAAAGTAGTTTTGAATAGAGTTGTGGAAGAAACATTATCCCTCACCCGCCAGCGTATCCTTGTTGTAACAGGTTTTGCCTTTTCTATTGGGATTTTCGGGGCGTTTATACTGGCACAACTGATGGGTCGTCCGATTAAGAAACTTACTGAGGGTGCAAAGTCTATTGGACAGGGAAACCTGGAACAGAAGATTTTGGTCAAAAGTAGAGATGAACTTGGCGATTTAGCAGGAGAGTTTAACAGGATGGCAAAAAAGCTTAAAGAACTGGACCAGATGAAAGACGACTTCGTTTCCAGCGTCTCCCACGAGCTCAGGTCACCTCTAACCTCCATAAAAGGTTATGTCGATTTTGTCTTGAGGGGGAAGGCCGGGCCGCTTAACAGTAAGCTCGTAGAATATTTGACAATTGTCAAGAACAATACATCGCGGCTGGCAACATTCATAAATGACATTCTCGATTTAGCAAAAATCGACGCCAAGCGTTTTGAGCTGGGAAAAGAAGCTTTAGAACTTCCCCCACTCATAGAGGAAATGGTTACATTTTTCAGGCCCCAAGCAGAGGAGAATAGGATTCAACTGGAGACAGTTGTTCCCACCAGTATTTCCTTGGTTTCCGCTGACCCGGACAAAATCAGGCAGGTATTCATAAACGTCCTAAGCAATGCTTTCAAATTTACCCCTGAAGGAGGGAAAGTAATTATAGAAGCAAAGAACTCAGACTCCGGGGACTTTGTAGAAGTTTGTGTCAAAGACACAGGAGTGGGTATTGCCAAGGAGGACTTGCAGAAAGTTTTCGACAAATTCCAGCAGATTAAACCAGCAGGAGGCAAAGTGAAGAAGGTGAAAGGGACAGGTTTGGGGCTGGCGATTGTTAAAGGAATCCTTGAGGCGCATGGTGGTCGGATCTGGGTAGAGAGTGAACTGGATAAGGGAAGTAATTTTGTCTTTACTTTACCCAAAGCATAATTTATAATATATGGAAAGGATATGAGCAAGGAAAAAATTCTGGTAATAGATGACGAAGAGACCATTGCTAACTTGGTGAAAGATATCCTTGAAGGCGAGGGTTTCCAGGTAGCACTCGCCTACGACGGAGAACATGCACTGGAAAAGATTCGCCAGTCTCCGCCAGACCTTGTAATCTTAGACCTGAGGCTACCTGGCATGAGCGGTTATCAGGTTTGCCAGAAGATTAGAGAAGATGCTTCTTTTGCTCATATGCCTATAATCATGTTAACTGCTAAAGGCAGTACAGCTGATAAAGTCATTGGATTGAGCTTTGCTCCCGATGACTATGTCACCAAGCCTTTTCAGGAAGAAGAACTTGTTGCACGCGTGAAGGCACATTTGACTCGCACTGCAAGTGACATCTCGGCTAATCCTCTAACCAAATTGCCGGGCAACGTTGTTCTCACCGAGGCGTTAGATAGGTGCCTGAGCCGAGAACGCCTATTTGCTGTCCTGTATCTGGACTTGAGCAATTTCAAAGCATTTAACGATAAGTACAGCTATCTCCGAGGGGACAAAGTTCTTCGCACTACGGCTCAAATCATTCTCAAGGTGGTCAAAGAGAAAGGCAACGCGGATGACTTTATTGGCCACATTGGAGGGGATGATTTCATCATAATTACTAGCCCGGATAAAGTTGATGCTGTCTGTAAAAGCATCATCAAGGACTTTGACCAGGAGATTCCCAATCTATACGATGAACAAGACAGGAAGAAGGGATATATCATAACCAGGGACCGCCTCAACAGAACCACGAAGTTTCCATTGATGACTATTTCTATTGGAGTAGTTACCAATAAATCGAGGAAATTTACCAGCCCAGCTGAGATTAGCGATGTTGGAGCTGAATTGAAGGGATATGCGAAGCTGAAAAAAGGTAGCAGTTACGTTGTGGATAAGAGGGAAGATTAGAGGGGATACTCTCATATAAAGGGATTCAACAATGCTAAAGAAAAGAATTCTAGTGATAGATGATGATGCGTCAGTTTCGAGACTGGTCAGCGACGTGTTGACGGACGAAGGATTTAGTGTTGCTACTGCCAGCTGTGGAGAAGATGGGATTAAGAAAGTTTATCGCTCAAAGCCAAATTTAATCATTCTGGATTTGAGGCTACCCGATATGGATGGCTTTCAAATCTGTCAAACTCTGAAGAAGGATAAGAATGTAAGTGCGATCCCAATCATAATGCTCACGGTTAAGTCTGCAAAGTCCTCGACTGTTGCGGGATTGGAGATGGGTGCTGAGGACTATATTGTTAAGCCTTTTAATCAAGAAGAGTTGGTTGCTCGCGTGAAAACAGTATTGCGTCGAGGTAGCGGGGAAGAAAAAGTAGAGGAAATTTTGAAGTACGGAGATATGCATTTGAATTTGGATAAACATGCTGTGTTCATAAAGGATAAAAAGGTTGACCTAACGCCGATGGAGTTTAATTTGCTTCACATTCTGGTAAAAAAGAAGGGTCACGTACTTAACAGAAGTTACCTGTTGGAAACGGTATGGGGCTACGAATACTTTGGCACTACCCGCACCGTAGATGTGCACATCGGGCGACTCAGGGAAAGACTGGCTCACCTGGGCGATAAGATTGAAACTGTGGAAGGGGTAGGCTACAGGCTAATTGATGAAGGAAAAGATTGACATCAAGATTTTACTGTAGGCACAATTTCAAATTGTGCATTAGAATCTGTGCCTACAATAATCTTGTAGGCACGGTTTTAACCGTGCAATATGTATCGGCACAATTTCAGATTGTGCCTTTTTTGATTGACAGATATGTCACTTTTTTGATATAAAAGACAATCTAAGAAATGAATGGGTGGATATTGTGTTCAGAAAGGTAATTCAATTTTTAAGAGAAGTCACAGAAGAGCTGCGGAAGGTTTCCTGGGCGGATAGGAAACAGACAATCGGGTCAACAGTGGTGGTCATTCTTTTGGTTATTGCAGTAGCTATTTTTGTGGGTCTGGTGGACTTTGGATTATCCATAATTCTCGGAATACTGATAAAGTAGTGGATAATTGAGGTGAAAGTTGATGGAAAAAAAATGGTATATTGTTCACTCTTATACAGGGCACGAGGATAAGGTTAGAGCATACCTGGAGAAGATGATAACCTCTGACAAATTGAAAGACAAAATATCAAATATATTAATTCCAACCGAAGAAATTGTGGAAGTCCGAAAGAATAAGAAAAGGATTAGCAAACGGAAATTCTTTCCGGGATACGTTTTGATTGAAATGGTAGTCGATAATGAAACTTACTGGGCTGTACGCAATATTCCCGGAGTAACAGGTTTCCTCGGTGGAGTGAAACCTGTGCCCCTTCGGCCAGAGGAATTGGAGAGTATAACGGCCTTAACAAAGAAAGAGGCACAGGCGAAGCCTAAGCCGGCAGTTATGTTTGAAAAAGATGATAGTGTCAGAGTTATAGAAGGGCCATTTGAAAACTTTGTTGGTGTAGTGGAAGATGTCAATGAGGAAAAAGGAAAACTGAAAGTAATGGTGACAATCTTTGGACGAGCTACTCCAGTCGAACTCGATTTTTTGCAGGTAGAGAAGATATAGTGCATTGCGTTCAAAAATAGTGTTTGCATTGATTACCCAGATTTTTAGAGGCGATTACACAGATTATTGATTCTGTCTTAATCTATGTAATCTATTATTTAATCGGTGTAATCACAGCTTTATTTATTTTACATAGCAATATAGGAGGGAAGGTCTTATGGCCAAGAAAGTAAAAGGTATAATAAAATTACAAATACCTGCGGGCGGAGCTAACCCCGCTCCTCCGGTTGGACCTGCTTTGGGACAACATGGAGTAAACATTATGGAATTCTGCAAGGCATTCAATGAGAGAACGGCCAGTCAGGAGCCGGGAATGCTTATTCCTGTTGTCATTACTGTTTTTATGGACAGAAGCTTTACCTTTGTGACCAAGGTTCCTCCAGTAGCTGCATTGTTGAAGAGGGCTGCAGGCATAGCGAAAGCCTCAGGAGAGCCGAACAAAACAAAGGTGGCAAAAGTGAGCAAGCAACAAGTACGAGAGATTGCAGAAAGGAAAATGGCCGATTTAAATGCAACCAGTATAGAAGGTGCGATTAGTATGGTAGAGGGGACGGCGAGAAGCATGGGCATAGAGATAGAATAGAAATTTTCTGGGTGCCATTTCGAATCGCAAAACAAGGAAAATATGAGAAGAGGTAAGCGGTACCGCAAATTATCTAAATTAGTCGAGAAGGATCGAGTTTATACCGTGGAAGAGGCGGCACAGCTACTTAAGAAGACTGCTAGTGCCAAGTTTGACGAGACTATCGAATTGTGCTTGCGGTTGGGAGTTGATCCTAAGAGACAAGACCAGGCGGCGAGAGGAACTGTGCTATTGCCACACGGGACAGGAAAGAGTAAGGTAGTGGCTGTTGTTGTTAAGGGAGAGAAAACAAAAGAAGCAAAAGAAGCCGGAGCAGATTTTGTGGGAGGAGACGATCTAATTGAAAAGATAGCCAAGGACTCAATCAAGTTTGATGCTTTAATAGCCACTCCCGACTGTATGAGAGATTTGAGTAAGTTAGGAAAAATACTCGGACCCAAGGGGCTGATGCCCAGTCCCAAAGCAGGTACCGTCACATTTGAAATCGCTGATGCGGTAAAAAAGATTAAAGCTGGTCAAGTTGAATTTCGAAGCGATGCTTATGGAATTATCCATTTAGGTATAGGTAAAGCCTCTTTTGACGAGACAAAACTGGTGGAGAATATAAATGCCGTAGTAGCAGAGGTGCAGCGAGTCAGGCCACCTAGCGTTAAGGGACAGTACTTGAGGAGCATCAGCGTATCTTCCACAATGGGGCCAGGGATAAAGGTCAGTCTGCCCAAAACGTAATGGGTCGGAGAGAAAGCCATATTTTGGTAAAATCTTGAGCGAAGGTTCCGATGAATCGGAATCTTCGCTTTTTTGTTTGGACCCCGGCCCTTCTGGACGTGGGGACGGGGCCAGGAGAAGATTAAAAACTGCCCTCTTTTCAAGAGGTGTGGGAGAAGTCAAACCATCGCCTCTCCGCTTCCTAAAAATAGCCCTCGTGGAGGGTGATGGCGTTGGTGGTAAACACCTCTTCCTTCTTGAGCTCGCGGATGACCGAGTACGTAGCGTTGGCGGCCG
>CAZTSA010000043.1:0-10674 GCA_964616885.1 uncultured Clostridia bacterium | reverse complement strand
CCTGCCCATTCTGGGCCTTAACGGCCAGGGTGGCTCGTGCCAGGCACGGGCAGGCCCAACCCTCTCCCCCAAGGGGAGAGGAAAAAGAAGAGGAGGAGTCCAACTTCCAATTATGCCATCCTAATAGATTACTTTGTTCAGAGGATACTCTATTATCCCCTCAGCACCAGCACGTTTCAGCGCCGGGAGAATCTTCTTTACCATGTCTTCTTTCAGAATTACCTCAAGGGCGACCCATCCCGGAATGGTCAAACGGGAAACTGTTGGTTTTTTGAGTGCAGGCAGGATGTTCATAAGTTTGGCAATGTCTTTTTCTCTAGCGTTCATCTTTAAGCCCACCATACCCTCTGCCGCCAGAGCTCCCTGCAAGAGAATAGCGATACTATCAATCTTATTCCTCTTCCAGGGGTTCTGATAGGACCTCCTATTAGCAATGAGACGCGTTGTCGATTCTATAACTGTATCTATGGTTTTTAGATAGTTTGCTCCCAGAGAAGAACCAGTCTCGGTCAATTCCACTATAGCGTCAGCTAAAGTGCCCGCCTTTCCCTCGGTTGCTCCCCAGGAATATTCCACCTCTGCTTTTACTTTCTTCATCTTCAAATAATCTTTAACTACGTTAACTAACTCAGTGGCTATCTTTTTTCCCTGCAAGTCTTTCACGGATTTAACTCGTGAATTGTTGGAAACAGCCAGGACCCACTTCACAGGGCGGTAGCCAGACTTGGAATACACCAGTTCACACACTTCTTTTACTTTTGCCTTGCTCTCTTTAATCCAGTCGTAGCCAGTGAGTCCTGCATCAAAAGTACCATCCCCCACATATCGGGCTATCTCCTGGGCTCTTACCACCATAACTTCCAACTCTGGGTCGTCGCAAGAAGGAAAATAGGATCTTTCCCCTACGTAAACGCGGATTCCAGCTTTACGGAACAGTTCCATAGTTGGCATCTGCAGGCTTCCTTTCGGTAAACCCAATTTTAATTTTGGCATCTATCCCTCCATCAAGCCATCTTGTTAGCAGAGCTATCGCTCTGCAGCTACATCCTCTTTCTCGCCCCTCAGTTGCAGGGGATCAATTTATTGAGCCCGTTCGTCAGCGAAATAATACGGGTTCGATGAATCGAACCCCTACGATAATTGTAGCCCATTCATCAGCTAGCGAACCAAATTCCAAGCTACCTTTTGGCGTTAAGAAATTCCCTGGCGACAAACAAACTATTTCCTCTTTGCCCACCCCCAGTTGAAAGATAGTTTGTGAGGAGCCATTGGAATTTCAGCCAAAAATCGAGGATGACCATTTCTCTTCCAAGCAAAAATTTGTTCGAGCCCCGATAAATCGGGGCGAGTTTATTTTTGCGCCTTACAGAATCCGAAGTTTTTTGGCGTTAAGAAATTCCCTGGCGACAAACAAACTATCTTTCATCACAAATCTCTTTTTTCCATCACGATGGCATCTTCTCCGGTATAAGCATAGTAGCCTTTCCTAACTCTCACTCTTGCGAAACCCCATTTCTCGTACAATCTCTGTCCAGCAATATTGGAAGCGCGAACTTCCAGGGTTGCCATTTTAGCCCCCAAATTTCTTGCCTTCTCCAGAAGAACCCCAAGGAACTTAGTCCCTATGCCGCGATTCCTGTAGTCCGGATGTACGGCGAAATTGGTTATATGTGCTTCATCTTTAACCTTCCAGAAGCCACCGTAAGCAAGCATCTCACCTTTCTCCTTTTCCTCAGAATCTTTTCTCATCACATAAAAGTGGGAATAAGGCAGGACGAGTTCGTGGTAGAACATTGCCAGTGACCACGGTTCAGGAAAAGACCGATTCTCTATCTGCACTACCTCTCTTAAATCGCTGTAATCCAACCGGAGTATAGTAAATTTCAAATCTTGCGTATCTTTTTCCTCTGTTCCCATTTCACTTCAGCCTCCGGCCTCCTTATATATAGTGGAAAGATTTCGTCATACTTCTTCCCTTCTCCTGAAACAAGTTTTTCCCAACCCAACTCGGCAATCCGAGCTGCCGAAGGGTAACGCTTCTCCTTCTCAACAATTTTTGCCTTGTTCTTCAGAAAATCTTTGACTAAATTTTCATAGATATCTAATGGGTCACCAAGAAAGAGTATAGTTTCCTTCTTATCTTTCAATATTTCTAACCAGTCTTCTATCCCAATTAATTGATAAGGAGTCAATCTCCTTCTGCCTTCATATAGCGCAGTGTAGATTTCGCGGCGTAAAGCGTCAATCATTGGGGAAATGATTTCTCCAGTCTTCCCAATGCCGAAGGCTAAGCCATCAAGACTGGGAATTCCTACAATGGGAATATCTAAACTGTGAGCAAGCCCTCTGGCTGTTGAAACTCCAACGCGAATTCCAGTAAAAGAGCCCGGGCCAATGCTCACCGCAATTCCATCTACATCCCTGATAACCATCCCATTCCTTTTCAATATTTCATCAAGGAGTGGAATTATCCTCTCCGAATGGGAAAGCCCCAGGTGAAGCGAAATCTCATCCCGCATCTTCTCGCCATCCGCGAGGGCTATACTGCAAGTTTTAGTTGAAGTCTCTATCCCCAGAATTAGCATTTAAATTGATTTCCCTGCCAATTAGATTAGTTATCCTTATCTCTCGATTCTTCTCAGAAATTATCTTTAATTCAATTTCGATTCTATCTTCAGGCCACAGCGGTCTCATTTTCTCAGCCCACTCAATAATTGTCACTCCCTGGTCGTAGAAGTACTCTCTATAGCCAATCTCTTCTACTTCGGATAATTTATCAAGACGAAACAGGTCAAAATGGAAGACCGGAATTCGCCCTTTATACTCGTTAATTAACTTGAAGGAGGCGCTACTCACCGGCCCCCGAACTCCTAAACCCTGGGCAATCCCCTGGGTAATGGTTGTCTTGCCAGACCCGAGCTCGCCGACAAGGCAGATTACATCTCCGGGCAGAAGGCTTTTGCCGATTGCTCTACCAATCCTTCTTGTCTCTTCCTCACTCTTCGTAGACTTCACCAAATTTCTATTACTCATATATGAAAGTCTCATTAAATTCTTTAATCACGATAATTGGTAGCCGCAACCTTCAGGTTGCGTTTTTTTCTTTCGCTCCGATGAGTCGGAGCGGCTACCTTATTAACTCCTCCAGACTAAAATCTAATGAGCCCTTAAAAGGATAATCTTTCCAGTTCTTAACCAAACCTTTCCTAACAGAATTTTCAAGTATATATCTAATATGTTTTACTAAATCCTCTTCTTTCCTATGGACATAATCATAAAAATCTTTTTGCCATTCTCTATTGATATTGTTCTTTGATAGCCAGTAGCCCGTCTTTTGCTTAAAAAGAACCATTGCTCTCCATAGGTCTGATTGGGAAATTTTCCTCTCAATGACAGCATGAAAATGGTCTGGCATAAAAATATAAACCCAATTCATCAATTGCTCAGTCCTTATTGCTTCTGCAAATGTCTTCAAAAATTGATCGACAATAATTTGGTTGTCAAATAGCGTTTTCTTATCTTTTACACATAAAGTAAAAGTGCCCCTTACAAGGCCTACATATGCTCCTCGATGCAATCTGTGTTTCTTTTCTGCTGGCATGATTCTGCTTTCTATCTTCTCCGCAGGGTAAAGCCTGCGACTACCATTATTGACTTATTGGAAAATCTGGTAGCCGCAACCTTCAGGTTGCGCTTTTTTCTTTTTCGCTCCGATGAGTCGGAGCGGCTACTATTCTATATTATCTAGAGGTTTTGAAATGTTCGTATCCTCGACCCTTCAGCTTAACCTCTCTACTTTCCCTATCCAGGTACCTTACTCTCCATTTTGCCGGAACAATTTCGCCAATCATTGTAGTGCGGGGAACATCTTTCAATACCTTATCAACTTTTCGACCGGGAACCGTAAAAATCAATTCATAATCCTCCCCGCCATATAACGCAAAAGTCAGAGTTCTGATAGCCCCTTCAAGTTCTGAAGATGCCACCTCTCTTCCAGAAGTCAGATACGCCAACGAAGACGAAATGGGAATCTTTTCCAGCCAGATTTTGGCGCCCACCTTGCTTGCCTGGCAGATGAACTTTACCGATAGGTCCAATCCATCACTGCTATCAATCATAGATGTTGCCAATCTCTTTCGAGAGATAATTTCTGCCTCCTCCACTCTCGGTTGTGGAAGGAGATGCTTATTTATAAGCTTCTTCTTACACCTTCGAATATAATCGGATTCCGTTGCAATTTTCCATCTACCTTTAAAGATTTCCAACCCGGCAGCCGAATCCCCAAAATTTCCCGTAACAAGTATCTTGTCTCCTACTCTAGCTCCAGAGCGATATATCACCCTGCCTCTTGACACTTCTCCGAATAAAGTAAGAGTAATCACGGCGGAGCGCGGAGAAGAAACCACATCACCACCAACTATCCTGACTCCAAATTTTCTCCCACACCTGAGCATACCTCGGTACAAGCCATCCACATCTCCAGTCAAATTGTCTTTAGAGAGTGCAAGAGAAACCAGAGCATACCCTGGCTTTCCGCCCATAGCGATGATATCGCTAATGCAGGAAACCATTGCTTTATAACCCACCTTTTCAAATTCCGTATCCTCTGTATTGAAATGGACACTCTCCACCATTGTATCAGTGGTAGCCACTAAGAGCTTCTCACCATAAGCCTCAATCACTGCCGCATCGTCGCCAATGCCAGCAACCACTCTCTTATTCTCGGAGGCCGGATAGTTTTTTTCCACTTTCTTCTTTATTCGCTCTATTAACTCGAACTCGCCGATTCTCGATATCTTCATCGAAGCCTGTAAACAAAAAAGGGGCTCTTTAATAAGAGCCCCCCTATTTTATCTCTCCTTTATTCTTTCTTCTCTTCTTCCTTCTTTGCCTCAGAAGCCTTTGCTGCCGCCTCCTCCTTCTTAGCGGCAATTTTATCCTTTATGCTGCTAACGCCAGCGATTATGGCAATCAGTCCTCCTCCCACTAACATAGCTGGAAGGACTCCCTTAAGGACCAGCCACAATTCAAACCAGAGCTGGCCTGCGATAAACCAGATTACGCCAATGACTGCAACCACTAATCCGCCAATAATACTACCCATTCCTTTCACCTCCTCTTAAAAATGGTCGCCTCTTCTGGCAACTCTCAGTTCTCCAACACTTTTCTTATCGCTTCTGGTATGTTATCCACTATGTCTGAGGCGATAAGGCTCATCTCTCCCTTAACACCTTTGGCCAAATCTCCTGCCAGACTGTGCAGGTAGACTCCGCAAACTGCAGCAGAAAGTAAGCTATCTTTTTTTTCGGTCTCTGATAACCGAAGTTGACCTGCAAGCCCACCAATCATGCCCGATAGAACATCGCCAGTGCCACCGCTAGCCATTCCTGGATTGCCGAGGGGATTAATATAGATATCGTCTCCTTTGGCAACTACCGTCTGGTACCCCTTCAAAACGCATATCAAGTTATTCTCTCTGGAGAATTGGGAAGCATACCTTATCCTGTTTCTCTGTATTTCCTCTGTTTTCCTTCCCAGCAGTCTCGCTAGTTCTCCAGGGTGTGGAGTGATAATAATTTTAGCTTTTGCCTCAGCCAGACTCGCTTCCCCAACTAACAAGTTTATTCCGTCAGCGTCGAGGACACAAGGTAAATCTACTTTATTAAGTAAATTCTTAACTAGCTTTCCAGTATTCCTATTGGTCGACAGCCCTGGCCCCAGAACAATAATGTCCACCTTCCTCCTTTCTATAAAATCTAAAATTTCGCCCACTCCTTTTTCACTTAAACTCTTCTCCGCCGTTTCTGGTAAAGGAAGTGTCATCACTTCAGTGACCTTAACCTCCATAATGGCATTCAGACTTTCAGGAATTCCTAAGGTTACCAAGCCAGCTCCTACTCTTAATGCCCCCTGGCAGGCTAGCGTTGCCGCTCCTGTCATACCGCAAGAGCCAGCCAGAACCAGAACGTGTCCGAAGTCCTTCTTATGGGCATCCTTTCTCCTCTTTGGTAATATATCCCTGATTTCAGAAGAAGTAATCATATTCCATCGGGAAAGTAACCCTTCCCCTGCTACTCCAATATTGACAACCCTGATACCTCCTGTGAACCTGTAACCCGGATAGAGGAAGAGTCCTCTCTTGGGATAAGCGAAAGTAACGGTCAAATCAGAAGCCACACAGATACCTCCAACTTCCCCCGTATCACCATTTACTCCCGAAGGGATGTCACAGGCAACTACATACTTCTTTGAACCGTTAATGGCCTCAATTGTATCTTTTGCTATGCCCTCTATTGTGCCCGAAAAACCTGTGCCAAAGATGGCGTCAACTATTATATCGCTTCTGGAAATTTCCTCTCTTATTCTTTCAGGAGAAATCTCTTTAACAAGGATAGTGTCTATCTCCGCTGCCCTTGCCCTGGTCAGGTTGGCCTTTGTATCCTCTTTCATTTCTTCCTCTTCTGCAAGAAGAGCCACTCTAACCTGAGCCCCCAACTCCTTCAATTTCCTCGCCACTACCAGCCCATCTCCTCCATTATTCCCGCTACCAACAAAAATGATAAACTTTTTCTTTACTACCTCAGGAATTTCCTCGTTGAGAACTGAAACTAGGCCGGTTCCCGCCCGCTCCATCAATTCGACCCCAGGAGTGCCTCCGAAAATCGCCCTCTTGTCCATGTCTCTCATCTGTTCACAAGAAACTATCTTCATATTAATTATTAAGACCTGCGGCTTCGATGAATCGAACCCCTACAATATGTAGGGGCTCAATTTATTGAGCCCGCTTTCCACTATTTTACCATTATGGCCTGAGCAACTGCATAGTCACGAGAGTGGGTTAAACTAATCAGGATTTTCGGAGGGCCCAGTCTCTTACCCTTCAGATAGACCTCCGGCTGGCCGTTGGACCTGTTTCTAATTTCTATATTTTTTAAACCTACGCCTCCCTTCCCCAGCGCTTTCCAAACAGCCTCCTTAGCAGCAAAGCGAACCGCATAGTGGTGATACTTTTTCCTTTTTCTCTCACAATACACAATCTCTCTCTTAGTAAAAACGCGATTCTTCAGACGGTCGTCTTTTTCCATTAACTTCTTAATTCTACCTATTTCAACTATATCTATTCCTGTGCCGCAAATTGGCATTTCCTTTCTCCCCCTTATCAGAGCAACTCCCTCTTACGCCAGATTCTTTGGAGTCCTCCCTAAAAGTAGGAATAATCCCCGATAAGATCGGGGGACTCCAGAGCTTTCAACCTTCCTTCCGGAAGCGATTCAGACGCGTAGGGGCAACCTCTATTATCCCCGCCCTCTATGCCAAGAAACTACCCTCGGCCGCATAGAAGGCGTGACGGTCGCCCTCCAGCCTTTCGGGAGGATTCCAGTTTTTGAAACCCAAAATTTCTATTTATGATACAAAAAAGTCTAGAGAAAATCAAGACATTTTTCAAGACTTAGATTCCGTAATTTATGACAACACAAGATTACTCAACAGTAACGCTCTTGGCAAGGTTACGTGGTTGGTCCACATCGCAACCTCTGAGGGCAGCAATGTGGTAAGCCAATAGCTGGAGCGAAACTACATTGACAATAGGAGATAGCATCTCTATAGTCTCGGGCATGTAAAACACATGGTCAACTTTCTTCTTGATTTCTTTATTGTGCTTGCTAGCCAGGGCAATTACAATCCCATCACGCGCTTTTGCCTCTTCTATATTTGCTAAGACCTTCTCATAAACTTTGCTATCCGTGGCAATAGCTAAGACAGGCATATTCTCATCGATTAGAGCAATCGGACCATGCTTCATCTCGCCAGCAGCATAGCCCTCTGCGTGAATATATGATATTTCTTTCAGTTTTAGTGCGCCTTCCAGAGCGATAGGATAGTTTATATGACGTCCCAGGAATAGAAAATCTATCCTTTTGAAGTAGGTTTGTGCAACGGATATAATCTCTTTTTGATTTTCCAAGACCTCTTCCACCTGATGAGGAATGTGGAGAAGATGCATCAATATGTTCTTAGCTTCTTCTTTCCCCAAAGTGCCCCTTAATCTCCCGAAATAGACTGCCAGGAGGCATAGAGCCGTAAGCTGGGCAGTGAATGCTTTGCTCGACGCCACGCCAATTTCTGGACCGGCCCTGGTGTAGATTACGCCATCTGCTTCTCGCGTGGCTGTGGAACCAACCACATTACAGATGGCTAAAGTCTTTCCTCCTTTCCGTTTTGCTTCTCTCAACCCCGCCAGCGTGTCCGCAGTTTCCCCCGACTGGGAAATCAAAAGCACAAGACTATTTCCATTTATGATGGGGTCTCTATAGCGAAATTCAGAACCGATATCAACCTCGCAGGGAAGCTTCGCTATTTCCTCAATAAGGAATTCTCCGTATAGCGCGGCATGGTACGAGGTGCCACAGGCGACAATATACACCTTCTCAAAACCTCTAATCTCTTCTTTCGAAAGTCCCACCTCTTCCAGATAAACATCACCTCTATCTGGCGCCATCCTTCCACGAAATGTGTCCCGGATAGCTCTGGGCTGCTCGTGAATCTCTTTAAGCATAAAGTGCTTGTAGCCACCCTTCTCAGCCATGATTGGGTCCCAGGTTATCTGAAATACCTTCTTTTCTATTCTCCTACCTGACTTTTCATAAACCTCCACCCCGCCGGTGCTCAATTGAGCCGTCTCGCCATCGTCAAGATAAATTACTTTCCTCGTATGTCCAAGTATCGCTGGAACATCGGAAGCAATAAAGTATTCATTCTTCCCGAGCCCAATAACCAGGGGACTATCCTTTCGAGCACATACCACTTTCCCCGGGTCATCAACAGAAATAACTCCCAGGGCATACGAACCCTCTACCTCCTTAAGCGCCTTCTGAAGTGCAAAAAGAAGTCTACCTTTCCCCCTCGATTTGACAAGATACTTTTCTACAAGATGGGCTAAGACCTCAGTATCCGTCTCAGATTTGAACTGATGCCCTTCCTTTATCAACTCCTTCTTCAATGTGAGATAATTCTCAATAATTCCGTTGTGAACTACAACCAGTCTGTCCTGGCAATCTGTATGAGGATGTGCATTCTCTTCAGAGGGTCTGCCGTGGGTCGCCCACCTCGTGTGGCCCAGAGCTATATTCCCCTTGGTAGGCTTATCCTTCAGCACATTTTCCAGATTGCAAATCTTCCCCACGCATCTCCTCAGTTCCAGTTTGCCATCTTCAATTACACCTATACCCGCTGAGTCGTAGCCTCGATATTCCAATCTCTTTAATCCATCAATCAAAATCGGAACGACATCTTTATTCCCCACATAACCCACAATTCCACACATAAAACACCTCTGTCACTTAATCAATCTCCTCATTTCCCGCACAGCCTGAGCAAGGCCAACGAACACAGAACGGGAAATAATCGAGTGCCCAATGTTCAAATCTGCCAGTCCAGGAATTTTTGCCACAGGCGTTACATTATCGTAATTCAGCCCATGACCAGCGTTAAGGCGTAACCCCAACTCCACCGCCAGCTTCCCCGCCTGTTTCAATTTCTTTAGTTCCTTCATCCTGGCGCTCTTAACCTTTGCCTCAGCGTAGGCACCCGTATGGAGTTCCACACAATCGGCGCCAACCCCTTTGGCCGCTCTGACCTGCCTGAGTTCGGGATCGACAAATAGACTCACCAAGATACCCTTCCTCCTAAGCTTCCTAACCACCCCTGCCAATCTTTTCCTCTGCCCCCAGACATCAAGTCCGCCCTCTGTGGTTAACTCTCTCCTTTTCTCCGGAACTATACAGACTTCATCTGGAACAACCCTGGAAGCAAAATCCACCATCTGCCCAGTTGCAGCCATTTCCAGATTCAATTTCGTCTTGACTATTTTCCTCAAAGAATAGACATCTCTATCTTGAATATGTCTACGGTCTTCCCTCAAGTGAACAGTGATTCCATCCGCTCCTGCTTTCTCACAAATCTTCGCAGCCTCTATGGTATCAGGATAAGGAGTAAATCTCGCCTGCCTGAGAGTAGCCACATGATCAATATTTACTCCCAGATTTGCCATCCACGCCTCCGTCAGGTAATGCTCACTTTATTCTCTGTCCCCTTTTATTTCCTTCATATCCTCTTCACTTAAAACGCCATGCTCTTTGAGAACATCTATGAATGCATCTACTGCCTCAGGGTCAAATTGCGTCCCTTTGCACCTCAATAATTCCTTTGCTGCCTCAAAGGCAGGCACAGCTTTCCTGTAGGGACGGTCGGAAGTCATAGCATCATAGGAATCAGCTACAGCCATGATTCTTGCCCCACTCGGAATCTCCTTCTGTTTTAACCCTTCCGGGTAGCCTTTCCCATCCCATCTTTCGTGGTGGTGTCGGGCTACCAGAGCATACTCCTTAAACTCCTCGACACCTTCCAGGATGTGAGCTCCCTTCGCAGGATGTTCTCTTACCTTCGCCCACTCCTCCTCCGTCAACTTTCCAGGCTTGTTTAATATACCATCAATAATTCCGATTTTGCCAACATCGTGCAAAAGACCACCATTTCGGAGAATCTTGCCAGTGTCTAATGTCACATGTTCCCATCCCGGCTTTCCTCTAAGCTTCTCTCCTATCCAGGTAGCGTATCGTGTAACCGATTCAGAGTGGCCATGAGTGTAAGGGTCCCTCGCTTCTAACGCCTTAG
>CAZTSA010000042.1:0-10861 GCA_964616885.1 uncultured Clostridia bacterium | reverse complement strand
GGATATATATGCCTATTTTAATAACGATGCTTATGGATTTGCTGTAAAAAACGCTTTAAGATTTAAGGAATTGCTGGAAAAGAAATCGAAACCGCTTCGATAATACTATAATCGAGAGACAAAGTCGAGAATCAGATTATAAAAAAAATTTAACTATTCTGTTGACAAATTTTTCCTAAGATGTTAAAATAACCGAAAATAAAATTCCGAAAAGCGGTTACGGCCTCGTTAGAAATATTTGTTCTTAAGATACATGTGGCAAAATTTCTAACCGTATCCACTTGATAGATTATGAGAACTCCTTGGTAAGTTACCACGACTTAAAAGGGAGAGGATGAAGAAGAAAGCGGGGGGATATTATAGCAAGTGTGAGCAATTCAAATATGCAGGGACTCACCTTCTGTTAGAATTGTGGGGAGCCAGAAATACTACATCCTTAGAGAAAGTTAAGAAGGCTTTGATTGATTCAGTTAATGCTTCCGGCGCTACCCTCTTGGAAATAAAACTGCACCATTTTTCCCCAAACCATGGAATATCCGGCGTAGCTATTATCAAAGAATCCCACCTCTCTATACACACCTGGCCTGAATTTGGATATGTAGCAATCGATATTTTTGTCTGTGGAGAAATAAATCCCTATAAAGCTATTCCTGTGTTAAAGAAGGCATTCAGGCCTAGGAAAATGCAAGTGATCGAACTTAAACGGGGAATTCTGGAATGAGGGAAAAGTGGTTTCATGAGTCCCTTTTTTCTTCGGTGAAATTGGGGATCAAAGTTAGGCAGCCCATTGTCTCAGAGAAGAGTCGCTATCAGAGGATTGACATTTTAGACACCTATAAATTTGGAAGGGTATTGGTTCTAGACGGAGTTGTCCAGACCACAGAAGGAGATGAATTTATCTATCACGAAATGCTGGCTCATTTGCCCCTGCTATCCCATCCTCATCCGGGAAGGGTCTTAATTATCGGCGGCGGGGATGGAGGAATCTTAAGAGAAGTTCTGAAGCATCCGGTTAAGGAAGTATTCTTAGTAGAAATAGATGAAAAAGTAATAGAATTATCCAAAATTTATCTTCCGGCCATTTGTAGAAGTTCTTTTGACGACAGGCGGGTAAAGATAATAATTGACGACGGAGGAAACTTTATTGAGGATTGCAAGAGAAAATTCGACGTGGCGATAATTGATTCTTCAGACCCTATTGGCCCAGCAAAAGTTCTTTTCTCGCAGAAGTTTTATCGGGATAGCTTTAATGTGCTTTCCAATAGCGAAGGAATATTCACTCAGCAGACAGGCTCGCCTTTTCTGCAAGGAGAGGAACTCCCTTGCGCATATAAGACGTTGAGGAAGATATTTCCTTTTGTGGTTACTTTTCTGGCAGCTGTTCCAACTTACATTGGAGGATTCTTCAGTTTTGTATTTGCTTCCAGGGGAATTGACCCTTTGAAGGTTCGCTTTTCGGAAATAGAAAGAAGGTATAGGAAACTTAAACTAAAAACCAGATACTATAATCCAGAAATTCATCTCGCTTCGTTTGCTTTGCCAGCTTATATAAAGGAAAAAGTGGAGAGTGAAAGAAATGGATAGAAGAAAAGTTTATGGCAAAGAACTTATACTTGACCTCTACGGCTGTGACCAGAGAACGATTTGCTGCCCGAAGAAATTGCGCGATTTCGTCGATAATTTGTGCATTATAATACGGATGAAAAAATATGGCAAACCTTCTATACTCCACTTTGGATTGAAGAATCCACACACTGCAGGCTATTCTCTCATCCAATTCATTGAGACCAGTTCCATCACTGCCCATTTCTCCGAACTCTGGAATTCGGCTTATATAAACATTTTCTCATGCAAACAATTCGATGTAGAAAAAGCGGCAAATTTCGCCAAAAAATTTTTTGGCGCAAAGAGAATGAAAAAAAGGGTACTGTTGAGAAAATAGAAAAAGTCTAGGCAAGATCGAATATCTTGCCCGGATTTAAGATATTTTCTGGGTCGAAAACTTTCTTTATTCTTTTCAGAATGTCAATGTGAGTTTTACTCAGGGCCATAGATAAGTATTCTTTCTTTACCACGCCTATTCCATGCTCTCCGGAAACAGTCCCCCCTCTTTTTATACCATCCATATGGAGTTCTTTTCGCACTTGGGGATACTTCGCCTCCCACCCCTCTTTTGATTCCACTATTTTTCCTTCCTTGAATTTGACCTTCATAATATGCGTATGCACATTCCCATCTCCTGCATGACCGTATGTGGGCAACCAGACATCATACTTATCCGCAATCTCGTGGACTTTCTCTACGTGACCGGCTATCTCTGCTCGCGGAACAGTAATGTCCAGTATCTCGATTGTGTGGGGCTTCAGAGCTTCGTAGATTTGACTCCTGATATTCAGGATGTTATCCTGCCTCTCTTTGGTATCGGCGACAAAGACATCCAGCGCGTTATTGGCAGAGCATAACTCTCCTACAGATTCCAATAATTCCATTACTTCTTCTTCACTGGAACCATCTATTATTACCATAAGATATGCCTCTCCTTCCCGACAGGGCCATCTTTTCTGAAGGTACTCTTCAGCAACAACGATTGGTTCCTTTTCCACAAATTCTATTGCCATAGGAACTGTCTTACTCTTCATTATCATGGGAACTGTCTTTATAGCCTCGCGGACAGCTTTGAAAGGGGCGACTAATGTAAACATAGCTTTCGGCGGAGGGAGGAGAGAAATTGTGGCTTTGGTAACAATTCCCAGAGTGCCTTCCGAGCCTATCAAAAGATTCAATAGACTATACCCAGTGCTATCTTTCATAATCTTACCACCGATATCTATTATCTCTCCAGTGGGCAAAACAACTTCCAGTCCCTTCACGAAGTTCCTTATTACTCCATATTTGACGGCTCTTGAGCCACCAGCGTTAGTGGCGATAACTCCCCCTATGTTTGCGCTTTCTTCACCTGGGTGGGGAGGAAAGAATAGTCCCACCTCCTCCACCTTTTTATAGAACTCCATTAATGGCACTCCCGCTTCGACAACTGCCATAAGATTTTCTGTATCTACTTCCAATACCTTATTCATATTTTCTAGAGAAAGAACCAGACCGCCATATAAAGGAACGCAGCTACCCACAAGCCCGGTAGCACCTCCTCGAGGAGTTATCGGAAACTCCTCCCTATTGGCAAGTTTAACAATTTGGGAAATCTCTTCTTTGTTTTTTGGCTTCACCACTGCCTCGGGAAGCTTTCTTATCGATTCCAGGGCAAACTCATCATGACTGTAGTCTACCATCTTATCTTCTTCATAAATAATGTTCTCTTCTCCAACGATGTCTTTGAGCTTCTGGATGGTATTCTCTCCCATGCGCTTATATGCCATTTTCCTTCTCCTTCCTTAATCTATTTTAAACCCAACATTCTGCGGGGCTTATATAGTATTTTCTGCCTCTGAATACTCTTCAATATGTTTCTCTTTATGTGTGGATTCTCTCTGGATAAAGACGAAACTAGCCCTCTCATCCTCATCCTCTTTGTGGTATCTGCCTGGAAAGGGCAACTGTGCTCCTGGTAAGGTAAGTGCATAATATCTGCATATCTTTTTAGTTCACAGGCTTCCACGTTTACCAGTGGGCGAATCAAGACAAACCTTCCATTGAAAAACTCTAAGCTCGGTAGGATTGTGCTAATTTCTCCGTGATAGAAAAGATTAAGAAGGATAGTCTCTACCAAATCGTCCTTATTGTGTCCGAGGGCTATTTTCTTAAAATTGAACTTGTCTGCCACTTCAAAGAGGGCTTTGCGCCTGTTCCAGGAACACCAGAAACAGTTCATCTTTTCTCCTGGCTTAAGGTCCAGATTTCTTTTTTCAATATGGTACTTATGACCTTGCTCTTGTAGATATTTATTTAGCTTTTCCACCTGAGCCGGGTTATATCCAAAGTCAATATGGACAGGGAAGATTTCATACTTGATGGGAACATAATTTGATCTGGCCCTTAAAAGGTGAAGGAGAGATAAGCTATCCTTGCCACCGGATACAGCTACCATAATTCTATCATTATTCTCTATTAATCTGTAATCTGAAATTGTCTTGCCCATTTTCTTCAAAAGAAAATATTCACATTTATCGATTGTTCTCATATCCAATTGTATCCCCTGCCAGGATTGGCATAATCTTAAAAGCGGACTTTACTCTTTGGTAAAGATTACTTATGATTTCAGATTTATGATTTTTAAAATTGTGACCCCGGGGTAGGAACTCTTTTGGGGTCACTTCTCGGGAGGCACGAAAAGAACGGCAGAACCTGTGGCTAATAACTTCTCCTTCCCGTCCTTGACTTCGATTCTGGTGAAGATGAATTTGCCCTTTGCCTTCATAATTCTTGCCTCGGCAAATATTTCTCCATCCTCAATTGCTGATTTAAACTCCATATCCAGTTTAGCGGTGAAATACATTCTGTCTCCGTATTTCGTACATAATGAGATAGCTGCGGCAGTATCTGCCAAAGAGCATACCGCTCCGCCATGAACAATCCCATGGGGATTGGTGAACTTCTTCCTGTAGGGCATCATTATTTTCGCAAAGCCATCTTTTACTTCTAATATTTTAATGTCAAGCAATTTTTCAAAAGGAGCAGGCTTTAACATCTCTTCTCCTCGAGATATTGAAATCGAATCTCTATTCTATTCCCAGTTCGGACAAGGTTCGAATGAAACTGAGAATATTGTCCCTGCCTATTATGCCCACCAATTCGCCGTCCTGGACAACGGGAAGCTGGCTAATATCTTCTCGAGTCATTGTCTCGAATACAGTAAACAAGGGGTCGCCTGGTTTAACTGCCCTTGTCTTATCTAAAGGAATCATCACTTCTTTAACAGTGGTACTACCCCAGGCCTGGCGAGGAACTTCTTTTATCTGATGTATTGTGACAAGTCCGAGAACTCGTCCAGACTCAATCACTGGAAGACAGCGAGAGCCACCCCGAATAATATGTTCATAAATTAGCTGTTCGAGTGTGGTATCCCCTGGAACTCCGTAACATTCCTTAACCATTGCTTCCTCCACAGTCACTCCGCGCATCGTATCTTTCAAGGCGACCAAGCGGTAACTCCTCTCAGCAGCGTTATTGAGGAACCATCCGATAAACACAAACCAGATGCCGTTAAGAAATCTACCTGTAAAGAACATAAACATGCCAAAGAAAATCAATAGAAAGGCTACGAATTGACCTGCTGCCGAAGCAACTCGAGTTGCTTTCCTGAAGTTACCACTTATTTTCCAGATAATTGCTCGCAAAAGACGGCCGCCATCGAGAGGGAAGCCGGGAACCAAATTGAAAATAGCCAGTATGAGATTTATCCTGCTTAGCCAGGATGCTAAAGCGTTGACGGGGTGGAGCGGGGAGCCCATTACAACAACGAGCAATCTGAAGAGAATGGCAATTACGATACTTACCAGAGGTCCTGCAAGGGCCATTAGAAATTCTTTTCCCGGCCTTTCAGGCTCACTTACGATTTGGGCAGCTCCGCCAAATATAAAGAGCGTGATATCTCGCACATGAATTCCATGAGCCTTAGAAACTAAGCTGTGGGACAATTCGTGGGCCAACACAGAGGCGAAGAATACCAAACAGGTGGATATTGCAACAATCCAATAGGTGAGGGACTGCCATCCCGGATAGTAATGAGGAAAGTACTGGCTTCCCAATGACCATGTAATTAATAAGAAGATAATAAACCAGCTGTAATCTATCCTTATCTGGATACCAAAAATCTTCCCTAAATTTATGGTATTTCTCATCCTTTATCTCTTTATAGAAGAACTCCCCTTATTTACTTGAAGAAGAAACGCGCTCCGATAGCTCCGTCGATTTCAAAATCGGTCTTCTCAATGACCCGAAGGATAGGAACCACTTCTATAAAAATATCGAAGGGCGCCCGGGGAAAGAGATACTCCAGGCCAATTGGAAACCTGAATCCTGCTTCCGTCTCATCTCCAAAATTGACCCGAAACCCTAAGCCGTAATAAAGGGGGAGACTCCCTTCCTCCACCTTGATAAGCTTAAAATTGTGCCAGAGATAATCCCCATGAATCTGAAACCTTCCGTCCCTACTAAAGGACCAAGCAGCTGCTGCATCGAAAGCGCTACTCTTACCGAGCCATAGTTTTGCACTCAGCCCCGTAGGAGAGCCGAGAATAATCCCCAGGCCAAAATCGTTCTTCTCATAAGCCGGCGCTGTACCTGAAAGAGTCAAAAAAGTCAGAATCAAAAATACAGTTGAAACTGTTTTTCTCATTCAACGCCCTCCCTTACCTCGGCCACCTCCTCCTTTACCTCTTTCCGGTGGTCCGTAGTCTTTAGCTGGCTTCTCCTTCTCATACCTGCGCTGTTCTGGCGCAGGCGCTTCACCTCGCCTTGCTCTTACCGTCCAGGAATGACGAAGAGTTCGCCTCTCCTCCCGTGTAAGTTCGCGCCTGATGCGGCGATACTCTCTTTTCACCTCTCTTTTCGCCTCCCCAAGTTTTACGCCAAGTTCATCAGCTATCTGTCCCCAGCCTTTATCAGCTTCTCTCATCGCTACAATTTCGTTCAGAGACTTTCCGCTCATTTCAGAAAGGACAAGTGCGTGGCTAATTTCTCCATAACCTAAGCGCTGTGCCCTTAAGTCCGCCAGAGTATCTATATCCACTCCAAAGCGCTCTCCATATTTTTCAAGAATCTTACTTTCTTGCTCCATAATTCTTTCTCTATCGCGGAGCCTCTCCTCTTCCCCAAGCCTCTCCCTTTCCTCGAGCCTCTCTTCCTCTCTGGTCTCTTCCTCAGTCCTACCAGGACTCGCTCCTGCTACAAGAATAATGCCCAAACAGATAATCCCGAAAATATTCCGAAAACTTCTCATCTTATTCATACCTCTTTTCCGTAATTACTTGCCTTTAAACTTTTCTGAACTCAGCTCACCTCCAATTCCCCAGTTGTGCTGGGGAACATCCCTGATTATTACTATGACTGCCTCCTTGGGACATCCAGTAATTTCTACAAATAGTTTGGTAATTCCCGCTACCAATTTTTTCTTCTCCTCAACTTTCCGGCCCTCCCATAAATCCACATTCACCAGTGGCATCTCTTCCTCCTCATGCGAATCATCCTGTGCAGAAAATGGGGTCAGTTCTATTTTTGGCCATATCACGAGTCTATTTAATTATTTTAATAAATCAAGAATAGAGCTGACCCCGTTTTCTCTGGAAGTAGTTAGATTATATGACTTATAAACTTCTGAGTCAACCACAAAATCTACGAAAATAATCTATTTGCTATTATTCCGGCGATAGGGGGAAAGAAAAATGTGCTGGTAATACGAATGAGTGTAAATTTCCAGCCCATTATCCCGACTTCCAAGGGCAGACGGGCGACTGCCCATAGCGACCATCCGGTCATGAATGCGACCATGGTTCCCATGCTGGCGCCGGCACGAAGAAGCCCTGCCGCAACTGGCAAACTCACATAAGGGCCGCCTGGTGCCAGACCACCCGCTACCGTGCCGATAAAAATACCTCGTAGACCAGATTCTCTTCCTACCCACTTTGATAAAAGTTCCTGAGGGACAAGAATTTGAATCATGCCACCTACTATGAACGCAAGAATTACTAACGGAAGAATCTGGATTGTCATTTCCATTGCCGATTTCAATCCTAAAACATGTTCTCCTGCTCCTCTATAATAGCCGATGAAGACAAGAATAATGGCGAGAAGACCCATTATAACCGTAGCAATTACCATCCCCTATACCTCCTATAATCTTGCCAAAAGCGACCGAGAAATCTCCTTCTCCTATTGGTACATAATTCCTACACAGAAACTGATGAAATGTCCATTATATTTTGCTTCTTCTATATACCTCTGCAAAACGAACCTGTAAGACAATTCCGTCCGCAGAGAAATTTTATTACCTATTTTCGATTTCAGTCCCAGAGAACTAACAAAAGCAGGGTCTAAATTCGTGTGGGTGTGGAGGGAAGAACTGACGGTCTCGAAGACTACGCCTGCCCCGAGTTTAATGAAAGGAGAATATTTTGGCGACCAAAAATTCTTAACATAAGATAGAGTAACCGGAAACATCCAAAGTTTAGTTTCTGCGGGTTCTCTTTTCGATTGATATGTTATTCCTGCGTTTATTTCCAGAGGGAATAGAAATCTGGAGCTATAAAGGAAAACATTACTTTCAAATCCCAAATTGAGAGAATCACTCAGACTTCCCAGAGCGCTAATCAGACCAAGATTTGCTCCTATCCCCTGGAAAATTCCTGCCTCAACTGGCAGGGACAAAAAAATAATGACCAGAATTAAAAGAAAGAATCTTCTCATTTTCTATGGAAAATAGTGTTGATGTTCTGGACAATTACAAATATTAGGTGCGTCCGGAGGACTCAAGATGGAATAGACTTCATTCAATTTCTTTCTGACACGTTCTTCCAAATACGGAACAGGACATACCCACTCCCCGTTTCTTTTGACGCCAAAGTGCACGCACTGGTCAATATAGCCCACTTCCCTTTTGCCCAGATATCCTATTGTTTGTCCTCTCTCCAGAGATTGGCCTAAACTAACGGCTATTTTTTTGTCTGGCTCAAAAAGATATACAAGAGAAAATTGGCTGTTATATTCCAGCTCAACATGTTTATTCCTTGTATAAAAATCGCGCCCTTCCACAATTGCCACGATAATGCTAGGCACTCCAGCTATAAATGGTTCGCCTTCATCTGTTCCTATATCTATGCCTTTATGCGGCCCACCGCCCTCAGCTGCGCCTGGCGTGCCGTAAACGCTGCCTACTCTTTTAATTTGATCGAGAGCCAGAGGGGGCCCAATAACAAAATCCTCGGAAGAATACTCTTTTTGGCCGATGAAGTTTAATACAGGCACTTTCTCACACGAAGAAAGAAGTATGAAAACCAGAACTACCCATAATAGATTAATCAATTTCTTATAAGAGAACCGTCCGGATAACGGATATTTTACGATTCCCATTTTACAATGCCCTGGATTCACCACCTTATCTAAATATTCCTCTTGTATCTCTTCATTAATAGCGAGTTACTAACTACAGAAACAGAGCTAAAAGACATAGCTGCGCCAGCAATCATAGGATTCAAGAGAAACCCGGTAAATGGGTAAAGTAAACCCGCTGCCACGGGAATGCCCACACTATTGTAAAAGAATGCCCAGAATAGATTCTGTCTTATTTTCTTCATCGTGTATTTCGACAAGTCCATGGCCATCACTACGTCTCTAAGGTCATCTTTGATAAGTATTATGTCTCCAGATTCGATAGCCACATCCGTTCCCGTCCCGATAGCAATACCAATGTCAGCCTGAGTGAGTGCAGGAGCGTCATTTATACCGTCACCCACCATGGCTACCCTCAAACCTTGCTGTTGAAGTTTTTTTATCTCGTTAGCCTTATCTTGCGGCAAAACTTCTGCCAGAACTTTTTCTATCCCTAATTGCCCGGCTATGGCTTCACCTGTCCTCCTGTTATCTCCTGTTATCATAATTACTTCTTTGCCCAATCTCTTGAGCGTTTTGACCGCTTCCTTTGCATGTTCCTTTAAACTATCAGCTACAGCTACTATTCCCATAGCCGAATTGCCAGAGGCGACAACCATCGCAGTCTTACCCTGTGCTTCTAAGTTTCTAAGACTTTCATCCACTTTTGACAAATCTATATTTTTCTCCTCCATTAATTTCCTATTGCCCAAAAGAATCATTCTATCCTGGTATTTTGCGCTTACCCCCCTTCCGGTCATAGATTCAAAGGCTTCTGGTTCAGGAATATCTATTCCTCTAATTCTTGCCCCCTCGATAATTGCTTCTCCCAGGGGATGCTCAGAATTTTTTTCCGCTATAGCCGCAAATTTCAATATTTCATTTTCATTTGTTGCATCGAGCTTGACGACATCGGTCAACTCCGGTTTACCCCTGGTCAGAGTGCCGGTCTTGTCAAAAACTATTGTATCTATTTTACCTGCGAATTGGAGCGACTGGGCGCTCTTAATCAGTACTCCATTCTGCGCGCCAATACCGGTTCCTACCATAACCGCGGTAGGAGTAGCTAAACCTAAGGCACAGGGGCAGGCAATAATCAATACAGCAATTCCGGCACTCAGGGCAAAGACAAATCCCTTTCCAGCCAAAAGCCAGATTACAAAGGCAATTATTCCAATTAGAACTACCGCAGGAACAAAAGAAGCAGAAATCCTATCTGCCAATTCCTCTATAGGCGCTTTGGACCCCTGTGCTTCCTCAACAAGTCTTATGATTTGGGCCAGCGCAGTATCTCTACCTATTTTCGTAGCTACAAACTTGAAAGACCCTGTCTTGTTGATTGTGGCGCCAATAACTTCATCTCCTCTTCTCTTCTCCACCGGAATGGACTCACCTGTAATCATAGATTCGTCCACACTGGAATGCCCATCAATTACTTTTCCATCTACAGGAATCTTCTGTCCCGGTTTCACCAGAACAACATCGCCCACAATGACTTCCTCAACGGGAATCTCTTCCTCCAGGCCGTTCCGGATAACAATGGCAGTATTTGGCTGCAAGCCCAAAAGTTTCTTAATGGCTTCCGATGTCCTTCCCTTGGCAATTGCCTCCAGCCATTTCCCGAGAAGAATGAAGGCGATAAGAATTCCAGCCACTTCATAATAGAGATTTTCCATTCCATATTTGGGGCTGCCTGTCCATATGGCTATGGACACAAAAAGGCTATAAGCATAGGCCGCGCCTGTTCCCAAAGCCACCAGGGTATCCATATTGGCAGTTCTGGTTTTGATAACTGAACCAAAACCCTTAGTATAAAATTGAT
>CAZTSA010000041.1:0-10944 GCA_964616885.1 uncultured Clostridia bacterium | reverse complement strand
CAATTGAGCCGGTAAAATCGGTATTTACAGTAGCGGTGCTTGGTGGTTGAGTAGAAAAAATAATTTTGGTATGGACGACATCCATCGTAGAGCCTGTGCTGTTATTTACTGGAGAGGTTGTGCCCATTTGGGTTCCGCTTGCATCAACGGTTAAATCCGTATCGCCATCCACTGAAAGTATAAATGTTTGACCATCAGTTGAAGTGGGTGAAGTAGAAAAATAGGCATAAATTGTATAATCTTCAGAGGAAGCGTTGGCTACAGATATGCTAAGACCACTAAAGGTTATGGTGCCAGCGCCAACCGTGCCAGTAACATAATTGGCATCCGGGCCATACAACTGCCAGGTTAAATCACTAAATGTGCCGGTGCCAGAAGTGTGCAGGACTATTTGAGTTACTCCTAATGCCAATCCATCACTTGTCCCACCATCAGAGACGGTAAAGTCAAATACACCTACCCTTTCTCCTGCAGTATCAGCTATAGAAGATATAGGCACGGGTTCGGTAATGGTTGAGCAGGCAGTAAGGTTGCCATCACTATCTGTGGTTACATTTACAGCCGTGCTATATACTCCGGTTGGGTAAGTTGCTGAAACTGCCTTTATATTTATTACTTCTGCAAAAGTATATTTTGTATCTGTCCAGGTAGCAATTCCATTAGTAGGCGTCTTTGTTAAACCGCCTGTATCCACACTTGATAAGGTGCCGCTACCCGGGGTTTTGTCCGAATCTTTTACCGCGGATAGGGTAATAGCTTCAGTAAAATCTTTATCCACATTATTATTGACATCAGTAGCACTCACGGCAATTGAGCCGGTAAAATCGGTATTTACAGTAGCGGTGCTTGGTGGTTGAGTAGAGAAGATAAGCTGAGAACAAGTCACAGTTATCGTGCCAAGAACATTACTTACTGCCCCAGCATTAGAGCGCATCTGTGATGACGATGTACTGGTATCTGTACCTACATTAGAATCATTTATGCCAAAGACATATGTTTGACCGTCGGTTGCTGTAAGTTTGCTGTTTTCCATATAGATATTTACAGTGTACCTAATTGTTTGTCCATTGGGCACTGTATCTAAAGCAGCTGTGCCATTACTATCAGGAGTAAAACCAAAAGTAATAAGAGCATTTGTAATCGATACTGATGTAGCTACTTGAGCATTGTTGGTATCATCCCAGAGTTCTGCCCAGGCAATATCTGTAGAGGCACTGCCTCCTGTCCCAGAAATATCTACGGTAATCCGGTCTATCAAAGTGTCGAGCGAATCAGTGGTGGCCATATCATGGACCTGAAACTTCAGAACCGAAAACTTGTCGCCCTCTGTATCTTTTAAAGGATCGAGATTGAAATTGGGCTGTGCTCCACCTCCATGCACCTCGACAGCTGAATCGCTGTCAGGAGGAAGAGTATAATTAATAACGAGCACTACAGTATCCATCTGCCTCGTTACCGCGGCGCTGCCACTGTTACCTGTTCGAAGTGTTCCTAAGAGTTTTATTTTGATACTGGTACTCGAAGCTTGAAGTGCAGAGGGCATATTCACCGCGCCGGTAGCATTTCGGGTAGCCCAAGTTCCCGTAGCGGAAAAGGTTAATCCTGTTTCCAGTGTTGTAGAGTTGCCGTCTACTGAATCGGTAATCGTTAAATCACCTGAAGCGGATTGTCGTCCAGTCGTATATTCCGAGCACCTCCAATCATATTTTCCGTCCACAGAATTAACCGTAGCACCAGCCGGCACGCCTAAAGAAACCCAGGTAATACCGGATATATACCATCCCGCAGTTGCATTGCTTCTGTTTCTACCATAAATCCTTGACTGAATAGCCCCGGCGGGATTACCCGCACCAGATTGATAGGAATCAGTTGTAGCTCCTCCATCATTGCCCGTCCAACCTTCTTGAGTGCTAGCAAAATTATAGGTATATGTTGTCTGGCCCGCGCAAGCTTCCTGAATTCTTAGCGCAAAACCACTAAAAATCCCCACCCCAATCAACAAAAATATAATAATTTTGTGGAAATATTTACTCATTTTCGTAAGAGTTGTCACCCCCGCTCGTCTTCTGAGATACAAATGAAATGGGGCATTCTATTTTGTCTACCCTCTGAACTGACCACATTTGCAACTCCTTCCTCTTCGTTTTATTACAACTTACAAAACACTATCTGGCACCATCATATTCTCTGGCTTAAGAAAATGGAGACAGCGCCCTTTTTTCTCTGTAGCCACAAATCTGCTATCTCATCCAGCTAAGGATTTTGCCAATTCTTCTCGGATGTCTTTCAAAGTCCGGTTCTGCTCAACAATAGATTTAATCTGCCTAATTCTGGCTAAAGTTTTTTCCCGCTCATAGAGGCGATATCTTCCGGGTGACAATTTTTCAGCTACCCGCAGGAGCTCTATATTTGTTACCGTAAGCTGGCAACTTGTCTCCGTCGTTCCAAAATCGTGTGAGTTAGGGCTCACTGACAACTCCGGGAGCGTAGCAGCGCACTCACCACTTATTAAAAACAATACCAGCAGTGCGAACAGAATTGAAGTCTGTTTCCAGAATCTTATCTTTATAATAATACACCGTCCTAATCCCCGTTCCTCGCCCGGCTCCCCGGGATTCACCTACTCGCATTGGGGCATCAACTTCTCATTTGCCCTTTTCATCATCTCCAGAGCCCTCTCGTTCTCGGGGTCGAGCCTCAAAACCTTAAAACCTTATTGAACTCAAGTATTGCCTCATGGTCTGAATTTTACTTAAGGGATGACTAGCCTTTGCCCAAGATAAATGAGATCGGGATCCACAATTTTGTCGCGATTTGCTTTGTAAATCCTTTCCCATTTCCAAGGATCTCCGTAACACTTCTTGGCAATGTTCCAGAGACAATCACGATCCCTCTCCCAGGTTCTCACCACGTAGATCTTGGGTGCTTTTTGTGCTGCTCCTTTTTCCTCTTCTATCGGTAGTTCTTCTACCTCAATAGCTTCCTCTTCTGCTTTTGCTTCCTCTTCCCTTGCCTTTGCTAAGGCCTCCTGTCTGGCTTCCTTTGCCAACGACTCTGCCGCCCGGGCTTTGGAAGTAGCGGTCCCATAATAGCCGTCATCAAAAGCTCCTTTTGCCTCCTCAAGCAAAGCCTCTGCTTTTGAAGTATCAGCACCAACCCCCTGGGCAGCATTTATTGCTTCACTAGCAGAAGCAATGGGTCTTTTCATCATCGCCAGAGCCCTCTCGTTCTCGGGGTCGAGCCTCAAAACCTTGTTGAACTCAAGTATTGCTTCAGGATACTTGCCCCCATTGTAGTATTCCATCCCTCTCTTAAATGCCCTCTCTATCAGTATTGCCTTCGCCTCCTTCCCAAACCTTGTCACTATCCCTATCCTATGTGTATATCCCAATTCTCCAAAATGGACTAAGGCATAGTCTAACTGGAATATGTTAACCTTTATCCCTGCTCCGAAACTTAGCCCATTCCCTAACTCCTCTCCAGACTTGTATCCCAGCCTCAGTGCAATTAAATCCCTCACCCAGTACTCTATTCCCAAACTCCCATAGAAATCGTTATCATTGGGCAGATTTCCATCAATCGCTATGGTCAGCGGGTCTCCCAATACTTCCTTTCTTAATCCCACTCCAAACTTGAAGTTCAACGGAAGACTCGCTTCTTCTTTTTGAAACTCCACTTTGCTTCCAAAATTCTGCAAATTTAAACCTATCGTCAAATCCTCGAGGTCCTCTACCTTAAGCCACCTCCCCAAACTACCAATAACACCTATATCAAAACCAGTTGCAAATGAGGATTCTTTCTCTAACTTCTGTTGAATGAACTTCAGGTTTATCCCTCCATATATCCCGTAAGGAAGTTCCCTGGCATAGGATATAACTCCCAAAAGGTCATGGGCTGTAACTTTTCCTGTCTTTACATCATTAGCTGTGTATCCCTGAATCTTATCCATAGATAGATAGTTGATGCTTCCAGCAAATGTGCCAATGGTGGGATGCGGGCAGGTATAGCCGAAATATTGCAACCTTGTACCTTCAAGCCACAGATTGCACATAAAAGAGGCTTCCTGGCCACCTATCTTTACTAAACCTGCCGGATTCCAGAAGACGCTCGTTACATCATTGCAGATTGCCACCTGAGCCTCTCCCATCCCCACTGCCCGGGGTCCAATCCCTATCTTCAAGAAGTTTGCCCCTGTTGTCCCGGAGTCAGAGGCGTATGTGAGCTGGACAAATTGAGAGGCTGATAGGGAAATAAATGTAATCAAAATGGTCTTTAGAAAGTTTGATCTGCTCATATTTCCCTCTCTCCGTTTATTTCTGTTCCACATGCTTTGCCACAGCGTGTTTCCTTATATTGTTCATCGCTTCTCGAATAATTCGGTAGATACCTACCTGTATCTCTGTGGGTAGACTTTTCTCCAGTTTAAGATTCAAAGTAGATGCAATCCTGTCTTTCTGCGGAACTCTTCGAAATACCGTTTCAGAACAGCAGCAAAGCCCGTTCTGTGAAACCTCGGGAGCCGCAACTCAAATATCACCTGTCGGGTCGCCTTAATACTTTTCGCTAGGATCCTTCTTAATTCCAGTAGCTGTCTCTTCGCCTTTTCTGGATTATCATCCAGAAGTCTCTCACAAAGATCGATCTTCAAAAGTAAAGTGGTCAGATGTGAATTGTAATGGAAAATTGACCCAGGTTGTAATCTAATTTTGACCCACCCTTCTAGGCTCTTTTTACACAAACATTGTAGTAACTTATATCCAACTTGTAAGTACTTTTCATGATTCAGTTTTTATTCCTTTCGATTTTTCCTGCCTTTCTTTAAGCCAATAACTCTCCATACCTGTTCTCAATTATCTCACAGTGATGCGTTAGTCTGTCAAGCAGGGCAACAGTCATTTTCTGGTTCTGGAATATTGAATCCCATTCCTTAAATTCAAGGTTTGTTGTGATAATCACAGGAATGCTTTCATACCAGCAGCTCATCAGATGAAATAATAACTGGGCACCATTCTTTAAAAATGGCAAATAACCGAGTTCATCAAGTATTATTAATGAGAAAATATTCATTTTCTTTAAGATATCCCCTGCTTTTCCCTCTTCCTTTTCTCTCTCAAGTTCATTCACAAGGTCTACAAGATTCCAGAACCTTACTTTGTATCCCTGCCTTATCAGGTTTAACCGAATGCCTGGAACACCGTCTTTACACCTTTCTTCCGGTTCTGGAGTTTTTCTAAAATCTCTTCCGAAGACCGAAATGATGAAGCCCTTGTGTTTAAATTTCTCACCCATGATATCTTCTTTCCTCAATGCTCTCAATCTCTCGTTTGCCAACAAATAAAAAAGCCGAATCAACAACATTTCCCTAAAGGCATTACACCAAAGGGTAATGCGTCAATTCGGAATCACTCAAGTGAGCAAGGCTAGCTATCTGAACGTAACTGTCCTTGCAGATAGTTTACCCGATCTACTCTTCGGTAACCCGGCTGCCTCGATTTTAATCAGGGCCCGTAGCTTTGCGTCCCACCCTTTCGGTGTGGTTTGCCTTTATCGGAGTTCGTATTCAATTGTTAATATTAGATTATCACAACTTTTATTAATTGTCAAGTTCAAAATTGTAAATTTTCAGCCCTGAAAGTCAACTATTTTATAATCAGAACTTCAACGGGCCTGCTATAACCAACGTTGCCCCAGAAACCCTCAGCACCAACCTTCAAATAGTGGATGCCCCCTCCAATTTATCGGGGTCAAGGGTAATGGAATAGGGGACCCCAAAGGCAAGCCTTCCACTTCTTACCCACCCACCAGCTCCCGCAGCGCTCTTGTCCCGAGATATTTCCAGCCAAGCTCTCACAATATCTTCACCTGATACTGTGGCCGACACCACGCTCTTTTCCTTAATCTCCTCGCCATCCCCAATATCAAAAATTTCTACTGAAACCCTCTTATCGTTAGGTGGCACGAGTTTAATAGCCACGGCAGGTTCAAAAATAGTTACCGAACGGCTCAGAGAAGAAGGAGGTTCACCCTCCGACTTTTCATCAAGCCAGGTGTTAATCTCATTGTTCCCCCAGGCACTGGCCAATATTGGGGATACTTGAGCTGAATTGAGGCTCTCATCCGGCGACCAGAGGGCTAAATAGTTCTCTTTGTCAAAACTTATCAGACTCAGGGGAACCTCAGCCCAGAACCACTTTGCCTCTCCCACTCCCTCCACAGCCTCTTCAGGGTCGCCCTCCAGTGGAATATCCTCTTCTGAAACTAGGAAAAATGAGTGGTTTCTATCCCAGCTGGGGAAAGAATTTATTCCAATATATATCTTGCCCGTATCGGGTGAGGATAGCTTGCTTCCCAATTCTCTTATCTTTTCTCCTATCTCCCTAAAACTCTCGTATTTTAGTTGCTTTGCCGATGCCTCTCGCTGTTCCTCAGGCAAATTCTTTAGCCGCTCAAAATGGTTCCTTGCCCGCTCCAACTGCCTCCTCATAACATTTTTAGCCCTTCCAAGCTTGGCTCCTAAATAAACCCTTATATAATTGCCTTCGGGCGCCTCGGGCAACCTGGTAACCCAGGCATGGTTATATCCGACATACCAGTTGCCATCCCAGCCGCTGGTAGCAAAGAGTCCAAAATCGTTCAGATTCTTAACCTCTGCAATTATCGTCGGGTATCGATTATCAGAAGCAGCCGAATCTTTAACACTGGAACCGTACAGCACCACCAATCCACTAGCGAGCAAAACTATTAGCCAGAAGGACCGCTTAGCATTTTTCACTTTCCGTTTTCTCTTCCTCTTTGGCTTTTATTTCGATTCTGAGCTGATCTGCTACCATTTCAGCTACTCTTCTCACGCTTATGTTCTCATCATTTATAGCTTTCTTTAAGCCATCGACCACAGGTTCGGTGGTCTCTCCAATATAGCCCAGAGCTCTTATCGCTTCCGTCCTGATTCGAATATCTTCATTCTCTATCTCTTTCAGAGCGCCATCAAGGCCTGAATTATCACCGAGTTTTCCCAAAGCGCTGGCAGTAGCACAGCGAGTCCTGGCGTCTTGGTCCTTTAACAGTTCCTTCAAGGGTTCGATTGCATTTGCTACTCCCAAATCTCCCAGCGACTCGGAGGCATACAATCTCACTTGCACTTCTTCATCTTTTAGCGCTTCAATCAAAGCCTCGCTAACCTTAGGGTCACCCAATCTACCCAAAGACCTGGCCGCAGTAGCCCGAACCCGGCTACTCTCGTCTTTCATGGCTTCCAGGAGAGCCGGTACCGCTCTTCCATCTCGCAAATTGCCCAGAACTTGAGCTGCACTTATACGGACTCCTTCATTTTCATCTTTTCGTAAGCTCTTTACCAGAGGCTCAACGCTCTATTTGTCTCTAATATAGCCCCGAGCCACGACTACACTAATTCTAACCCCATCATTCTCATCTTTCAAAGCCTCAATTAGCCCCGGAGTAGCGGATTTATCCCGCAGATTACCCAATGCATCGGCTGCATTCAATCTCACGCGAAAATCTGTGTCCTTGAGAGCACCAATCAATGCCGGTAGACTCGCCTTATCTCTCAAGGTGCCCAGAGTCTCAGCTGCTTCGCTCCTCTCCATAGGGTTCTCGCTCTTTAGCTTCTCTATAGCTGCCTTAACCTCTGGCGCAATCTCTTCTTCAGCCTGAAGAAAAGCCGAACAGCTCAGGAATACAAAAGCCACAATCAATAGAATCCAGCCATACTTTTTTCTCATTCTTCTCCCCCCTTTAGATTTTGTAATAACATTTTTTACTAATATTATATTGCTCTTTGCCTCTCTCATCAACAAAAATTTCAAAAATTAAGGCGAAGCTTACGCTTCGCTACTCCAACCTTACAGTAGGAGTAGCAGAGCGAAGCTCTGCATCATAACCGCGAAGCTTACGCTTCGCTACTCCCACTAGTATTTTACTTTCATCAAAAATAGTCCGCGCGCTGGAGCGGTTCGCGCACGTAGCATGGGTCCTTTCTTATGAAACAGCATTTTTATGTGTTCTGGCTCGAGCTTCCCCCTGCCTACTTCAATCAAAGCTCCCACTATTCTTCTTACCATCCTGTAAAGGAAGTAATCGCCTTCAATTTGGAATACGTATAAGTTCTTTACCTTTCTGATTCTGAAATCTCTAACAGTGCATTGTGTGTTTTTTCTTCCGGAACTTCTGAGAGAAAATGGAGAAAAGTCGTGCTTGCCGACCAAATATTGGCTGGCTTCTTTTATTTTCTTCCAGTCGAGAAACTCGGGAATGTGCCAGGAGAAGCTTCTCTCCAGTGCTGAAGGGAAAGATTGATTTAAAATCCTATAGCGATATATTTTGCTACAAGCACTGTAGCGGGCATGAAAACTATCGGGAACTACTCTAAGCTCTTTTATAACGATATCCGAAGGAAGGACGCTATTTAATGCCTTAATCAGACTTTCGGCTGTTAATTTCTCGTTTATAGTTTTGAAGTTGGCGACCTGACCAAGAGCGTGGACTCCAGAGTCTGTGCGGGCCGCACCTACCAGTCGAACCTTTTCCTGCAAGATTTTTTTCAGCGCTTCAGTTATTTCTCCCTGAACTGTTGGCTTTCTCTTCTGGATTTGCCAGCCAAAGTAGTCTGTTCCGTCGTATTCGATGATAAGTCTTATATTCCGCATTCCGCAGGTTATAAAATTATAAGAGCTGTGGAGAAAGCAGAAGTTACCAAAATTGTTAATAGGTCGGAAGTTCTGAATTTTATTGTTTCCAAGTCTTCTCTGGGTTTATCCGGGTCATAGGCACGTGATTCCATTGCTAAAGCGAATTCATCAGCAAGCCGGAAGAGATTAACAAGGAGCGGCACCACAATTGGAATAATGGCGCGAATTCTTTTGAAAGGATTCTTATGGGAAAAATCTGACCCTCGAGACTTCTGTGCCTTAATGAGTCTATCCATTTCTTCAAAAAGTAAAGGTACAAACCTCAAGGATAAGGTCATCATCATAGCAATCTTATGTGAAGGGATTCCAAGTAATTTTAAGGGTAAGAGGAGAAATTCTAGACCCCTGGTCAACTTCTCGGGCGAAGTGGTCAAAGTGAGAAGAGAGGTAACGAGTATTAAAAAAATTAGCCTCAAAGCGATGAAAGCTCCCAGAGAGAGACCCTCCTCGGTAATCTTTAGTGGACCGAAAGAAGCAATAGGGCTTCCCGGAGTGAAAAGTAGATGAAGGAGGAAGGTGAACAAGATTATCCAGAATAGGGGCAATAGTCCTCTTAGGACGAACTTGATAGACAATCGTGCGGAAAGGATTACGGCCAGCAAAAATATAGCAAGGAAAGAGTAGCCCCACATATTCTTAAGAAGGAATATTGAAATTGACATAATCAGAATAGACACAATCTTTGTCCGTGGGTCGAGTCGGTGAATGGAAGAATCGGAAGGAACGTAACGACCGATGGTGAGGCTATTTAATAAGGACATTTAGGACCTCAGAATTCTTCTCTTAACCAATTGTTCCGCTATTTGAACTGCATTTAGGGCTGCCCCCTTGAGCAGGTTATCGCTTACTATCCACATATTGAGTCCATTTGGCACCGAATAGTCCTCTCTAATCCGGCCAACGAAAGTCTCCTCGCACTCAGCAGCCTTTGTCGGCAATGGATATTTTAATTTGCTAATGTCATCTACAACTACAACTCCTTCTGCTTCCTTCAAAATCTGACGAGCTTCTTCGGGAGTGATCTTTTTCTCTGTCTCGATATTTACTGCCTCCGAATGGCCACGAAAAACAGGTACTCGAACGCAGGTGGCTGTGATAGCAAGAGAATCGTCCTCCATTATCTTCTTTGTCTCATTCACCATCTTCATCTCTTCCTTTGTATAGCCATCCTCCAGAAATACATCAATCTGAGGAATGCAGTTATATGCAATCTGATGCGGGAAGACTCTTGGCTTGACTTTTTTGCCGGAAGCAATATTTCCAACTTGCTCTTCCAGTTCAAGTACTGCCTTCTGGCCTGCACCAGAGACCGCTTGATATGTCGCCACAACAATCCTTTTGATTCTGGCTCTTCTATGCAAAGGTGCCAGGACAACTACCATTTGAATTGTTGAGCAATTCGGGTTGGCAATAATTTTTTTGTCTTTAGATAAAGAATGAGGATTTATTTCCGGTACAACCAGGGGCACTTTGGGGTCCATTCTCCAGGCACTCGAGTTGTCAATCACAAATATACCTTCCTTAGCGGCAAGTGTAGCATACTCTTTTGAAATAGAGGCGCCAGCAGAGAAGAGTGCAATATCCAGTCTTCCTGAAAGACTTGATTTTTTTCCTGGCGAGGCCACCTTAAACGAGGACGGAGTCAGTTCTTCAACTGCAGTTTCTTTTTCCTTAAACCGTAGTGTCTTCCCTCGAGAACGCTCAGAGGCAAAGAGTCTCAGGTTAGCAACTGGGAAGTTCCTCTTTTCCAGCATTCTAACCATTTCCCTGCCTACAAGCCCGGTCGCTCCCACAACACCAACATTGTATAAAAAAGGGGACAGGCTACTTTTTCTCATCCCTTCTCCTAAATATAATTAGCGATTAGGTCACCGACCTCAGATGTAGATAAGCCCATCGCTCCAGCGCCTAGCCCTTTTATTTTGCCAGAAGTCAAGGCTTTTCGAATAGCTCTGTCGATTAACTTTGCTCCCGCATCGTCACCCAAATTCTCTAACATCATCTCCCCGGCAGCTATGGTGGCTATTGGATTTATTACATTCTTGCCTGCATATTTTGGTGCGCTTCCATGAATTGGTTCAAACATGCTCACCCCTTCAGGGTTAATATTTCCTCCGGCCGCCACTCCCATACCACCCTGAATAATTGCTCCCAAGTCGGTTATGATGTCCCCAAACATATTGCAGGTGACAATAGTATCAAACCACTCAGGATTCTTAACGAACCACATACAACAGGC
>CAZTSA010000040.1:0-11484 GCA_964616885.1 uncultured Clostridia bacterium | reverse complement strand
CACAAATTCATGCGAGCCTAACAAATAAATAGAGTGCCCGTTGCAGGCTGCTATTTCACAAAATTTGAACATTAAATCTATGCCCGGTATGCGTGCAATTTTCCCGCAACCCAGAAACTCTGATGCCCAGACAATGCCTACGCTATCGGCAACTACGAGGTCCGCGTTATGGAAAGCTCTCTCCAATTGGGAATCTCTTTCCACAGCATTGACCATCAAACAATTGGCAGTAATTATCTGATGTCCTTTTCCACTTCTAATATAGTTTTCTATAGAATCTGCTATTCTTCCCCATTCCAGATTATCAATAAAAACATCTAAAATTTTGATCCTGTCCATAATTTAGGAGCAGTGTAGCCCTTTTATGAATTACAAATTACCCGTTACCTATTAACTGTTATAAGGTACGGGCATAAAGCCCTACACTACCAAAAACATTCTGGTAGTGTAGCCTTTTATGGGCGTAGGTAGTGTAGCCCTTTATGGGCGTAATCCTTATGTGCGAGTTTTAGTGGGGTTTTAGGCGGGGCTAGGCTTCTGGAATTTTACTGAGATGAGCTTGGATACGCCAAACTCTTCCATGGTGATTCCATAAAGAACATCGGACATCTCCATGGTTCTCTTGTTGTGGGTTACAACGATGAATTGCGCTTTGTTTACAAATTCTTTCAATAGCCTGGTAAACCTCTGCAAGTTGGCATCATCCAGTGCAGCATCGACCTCATCAAGGACGCAAAAAGGAGATGGCCTAACCATGAATAGCGCAAATAGAAGTGCAACGGCGCAGAGAGCCTTTTCTCCCCCGGACAATAGGGATATGCTCTGAAGTCTCTTTCCCGGTGGCTGTGCAACAATATCCACCCCTGTCCCCAATAAATCGGCTTCGTTCGTCAGTACCAGGTTGGCTTCTCCCCCTTCAAATAGTTCGGTAAATATTTTCTGAAAATTCTTCTGAACGTTGGTGAATGTTCTCCTGAAACTTGCACGAGTAGTTGTGTCAATTTTGCTTATGGCTCTGTGAAGGTCGTCTGATGACTTAATTAAGTCATCCTCCTGACTTTTGAGAAATTTGTAGCGCTCTTCAAGTTTCTCATACTCCTCTGGAGCGGCAAGATTCACGGGTCCCATTGTTTCAATCCTGTGCTTCGACCGTTCTATATCCGTCTCATAATCCTCTGAAGCATAAGGAGGAGACCCGGAAACTATCTGGAATGCGTCGTTTAAGGAAAGATTGAATTCTTCATTTAGCTTTTCGCCAATTTGATTCAGCCCCAGCGATAAGCGGTTACTATTTATATTTTCCTGTGTCAAGGCGGCTTGAACCCTCGATAGTTCACTCTTCTTCTGTTTCAAAATAATTTCTTCTTCTTGCGTATTCTGATTTATTTTTTCTTTCTGTTCCTGCAATCTTTTCAGTTCTGTCTCAAGCTTATTCTTGGATTCAAGAAGAGAAGATACCCCTTCTTCTCGGGAAAGCTTATCTTTTTCTATACCAATTACCTTACTTTCCAGATTGGCCAACGCATCTTTTCTCTGGCCAATCATATTCAACAGGCTTTCTCTTTCATTTTCAAGATGTGACCTTTCAGATTGCAAATTGTGCTCTTTTTCCCCAAGTTGTGTCTTGCGGATCTTCAATTCCATGAGTTTTTCTTTTTCTCTTTTCTCTTGTTCCGTTACAGAATCGTAGTCCTTCTCTAACTCTTTTATTATTTCCTGGACTTCTCGCTCTGACGCCTTGCACGCTTTCAGGTCTCTCGAAAATTGTTCGAACTCGGTTCGACTTCCCGATATATCTTTTTCTAAGATACTTTGTTCATCCATGAGAAGCTTAATTTCTGAATCGTACCTTTTCCTGAGCTCCTCTTTCTGCGAAATCACCTCTGCCAGCTGGGCTATACTAATCTGGGCCTTCTGAGAAAGAGTACTATTTTTCTCCAGCTGACTAGTCAAGTCAGATATTTTCTCTTCTAACTTTGATCTCTGGACAATAGTTCTGTCCAATTCTTCATTTAACTGAGATACTTCTTTCTCCAACTCCTCGGGCTTCTTATCTCTAATCGAAATATTCTCCTCTAATGATTCCCGGCTACCGCCCAAAAGAATACCCGAGGAGCTTAAGATATCTCCTTCTCTTGTTACGTAAACTACCTCCTTGCCATTCTTCCCCACCCGAAGGCTACTGCTTTCTAATGGGTCGACTTGGTTAAGGCTATCCACCAGGAAAACATTACCTAGGAGGAATTCTATCACTTTCTGATACTTGTTTTCGTATCTCACCTTCTCCACCAGGGGTACTCCTCCAACGTGCTCAGCGGCAACGGGGCCTGGATTTGAAGTAGATAATTCCTTGATAGGAATAAAAGCAAGGTATCCCTTCTTTTCCTTTTTCAGGTATCCTATTACTTTTAGAGCACTCCTGATATCTTCACAAACAACATATTGCAGACGCTCACCGAGAAGTCTCTCTAAGACTGCCTCATACTCGGCTGGTAAATTGATAAGACTTTCCACAGTCCCATATATCCCGGGAAATCCTCTGGATAATACCTCTTGCACTAAAGCTTCCTTTCGGCCTGACTCCGTTAAGGACTGTAGAAGGGATAATCTAAAACTATATTCTTGTTGCAATTCATTAGCCACTTTCACCATCTCTTTAAGACTGTTCACAAGGGACTCTTTTTCCTTTGTTAACAGACTCTGCCTTTCTTCTATCTCAGCTAATTTCTCTTTTTCTTTAACCAGGTCATCTTTTTTCCCAGAAATTTCTGCCTGTAGGATATCCCTTTCTTCGCATTTACGTTTCTCTTCAGTCTTTAGCTTCTCCTTTCTGGAAGTTAGACTCTTTCTGTCCAACTCTAAACTGATTAAGCGATTGCGAGTCTGAGCCGTCCTATTCATCAAATCCACCAGAGATTCTTTTCTCTCCTCGAGAGAACCGCTCAAATGGGCTAGCTGCTCCACGAGAGTTCGAAGAATTTCTTCCCCGGAAGATATCGCTTTGTCGATTTCTTCGACGTCTTTAGCTAATTTATCCTTATCTTTTTCTGTTTGAGAAATTTTTTCATCCAGCAGGGTAATCTTATTATTAAAACTTTCTATCTGTTCCTTGAGCTGAGCTCTCTCTCCTTCTATCTCTTCTATCCTCTCTTTTCCAAAAAGGACCCTGTCTTCAAACCGGCTAATCTCGCTGGAGACGGAAAATAATTCCCTCTGCGTCTTCATAAGTTCTTCTTCTTTTTCTTTTAATCGGCATCGAAGCTCTGAGGTCGAATCCTCTTTTTGTTTACATTCACTACTTAGCTCCTCGGCCTTGAGGGAAAGCGAACCCAAATTCCCTTCTCCCCGGGTGAACTCCTCCTTCAACTTTTCGTAGTTTCTCAACAGTCGCCTTATTTCCAGAAGCTTCAGTTCTTCTGTATATTTCTGGTACTGGCGCGCTTTTCTCGCCTGGTAGTCGAGTGAATTAATCTGTCTTTTCACTTCTGCTATTATATCTGACAATCTCATAAGATTCGCCTGTGTGCTCTCCAGCTTCCGCAGCGCCTCTTCTTTTCTCCATTTGTATTTCATTACTCCCGCTACCTCTTCAAAAAGTTCCCGGCGCTCCTCAGGCTTGCTATTCAGGATAAAATTTATCTTCCTATCTTCCATCAAAGAGTAGGTATCCGTGCCCATGCCTGTATCTAAAAATAGCTCAGTTATATCTTTAAGCCGGCAGGGAGATTTGTTGATATAGTATTCGGACTCTCCGGAACGAAATAGGCGGCGGGTAACAGTTACTTCTGTATATTCAATAGGCAGGATATTTTGCGAGTTGTCTAAACTGAGGGAAACTTCAGCTAATCCCAGGGGCTTACGCGTTCGGGAACCATTAAAAATAACATCTTCCATCTTGCCAGCGCGAAGCTGCTTGACACTCTGTTCTCCCAGAACCCATCGTATGGCATCAACAATATTGGTCTTTCCACAACCATTGGGGCCAACAATAGAGGTAATCCCCGGCTCGAAATCTATAGTAATCTTATCGGCAAAGGATTTAAACCCAAATATTTCCAGCCTCTTAAAATACAATCCAATCTCCAATATTTATAGGGGCTCAATTTATTGAGTCCGTTCTTGCTAATTACCTTATTAAAAGATAGTTTGAGAAGAGTCTCTGGAATTTTAACCAAAAAACAAGGACCCTTACACATCCCATCGGGGAAAGTTCGATTTGCGATGACATCAGAAATTTTAGCAAAAAACAAGGGCTGGCTATATCTCTTCCTAACAAAATCTTTGAGCGAGCCGAAGGCGAGCGAATTATTTTGCGCTCTGCAAAAGCCCGCAGCTTTTTGCGTTAAGAAATTTCTCAGGAAGAGAAAATCGAACTTTTCCCTCCCACTCCGAAAACTATCCCAACAATACAATTTCCAAATCTCAAATTATGGGCATAAAGCCCTACACTACAAATTCCAAATTACGGGGACAAGCCCCTACACTACTAAGATTAATCCGTTACATAAAATATATCAAAATAGCCTTCAATTATCAAGAAAAAAATGAGCCTTTAGAATGCGAATAATTAAAGGTAGGTCTAGAATGACTAGTTCATTCCAGAACTTCTGTCAACCTTTTAGTTAAGGCTGGAACGACCTTGAATAGGTCGCCTTCAATACCATAGGTAGCAACTTTGAAGATAGGTGCATTGGGGTCCTTATTAATTGCCACAATAATTTCTGAAGACTGCATCCCCACCAGATGCTGAATGGCTCCAGAGATTCCACAGGCAATATATATTTTGGGACAGACAGTGCGACCCGTCTGGCCTACTTGATGGGAATAGGGTATCCAGCCAGCATCCACTGCTGCTCGACTGGCACCAACGGCGCCCCCTAAGGCGCGGGCCAATTCTTCAATAATGCGGAAATTTTCAGGAGCCCCGAGCCCGCGTCCTCCAGATACAATGATATCGGCATCGGCAAGTTTCACTGTCTGCGTTATATCTTCAACCATATTTAGAAGTTTTGTCCTTAAGGAAAGAGTTCTCTTCTCGACGCTCTCTTTTATGACCTCGCCCTGACGATTCCCCTGCTTTATTGCCTTCTTAAACACCTTATGTCTGACTGTAGCCATCTGGGGCCGGTGGTAGGGGGTGGTAATAGTTGCCATGATGTTTCCTCCAAAGGCAGGCCTTGTCTGAAGAAGTTGCCTGTTCGCAACATCAATACCCAGCTCAGTACAATCAGCAGTAAGTCCCGTACCCAGCCTTGCTGCTACACGGGAGGCAAAAGAACGCCCAATGGCTGTAGCGCCCATCAAAACAATCTCAGGCTTCTCCTTCTCGATTAGATCGGTAAGGACGTCAGTATAGGGGTCGTCCTGGAAGTCTCTCAGGGTAGAGCCCTCAATTTGATATACTCTATCCGCACCATAGGCTATGAGCTCTTTTGCTCCCTCATCCATGCCCTGACCCAATAACACACAGGAAAGTTTCTCTCCTAACTGGTCGGCCAGCTTCCTTCCCTCGCCAAGAAGTTCATAGACAACTCCTTGAATCTTTCCCTTTTTCTGCTCGGAAAAGACCCATACCCCTTTATAGTTGGAGATATCGCGTCGAAGTCTTGCTTCTTCCTTCTCAATTAATATTGCCTGAAAAGAACAGGGCTCAAGGCAAGCTCCACAAAGATTACATCCTTCTCCAATCACAGCAATTTTCTTGTACTTTGGATGGGGCTTGGCGACTTTTTCCCTCGAGATTATCCTTATTAGCCCGAACGGACAGGCCTTTACACAGAGGGAACAGCCTGTACATTTGTCTTCAACAATCTTGATGCCCAAATTTCCCCCTTGTCACTGGCCGCCTGCCCATTCTGGCCTTAACGGCCAGGGTGGCTCGTACCAGGCACGGGCAGGCCTAAACCCTCTCCCCCGAGGGAGAGGGGATTTTCTTCTACAAAACTAGATTACTTTTGCCTCGCGGAGCTTGTCCACCAATTTTCGCGACTGTTCTTCAGGATCCCCAAATATCAACTCTCCGCCTTTTCGCGTGGGTGGAGTAAATATCTTATTGACAATGGTAGGAGAACCGGGTTGCCCAATTCTCTCCCTTTGACAGCCAATATCGAAAGCATTCCAGATACTAATCGTCGCCTTTTTCGCGCGCATCATTCCTCGTAAGGAGGGGAGCCTGGGCTCGTTGATTTCCTTAACTACTGTAATCAGAGCAGGAATCCCCAACTCAATTACTTCATATCCCTCTTCCATCATCCTTTCCACTCTTATGCGAGCTTCGTCTATTTCTTCTATTTTCTTTACATAGGTGACTGCTGGAATCCCTAGTTTTTCTGCAATCCCCGGACCGACCTGTGCTGTGTCTCCGTCGATAGCCTGTTTACCACAGATGACCAAGTCAAATTCTCCTATCTTTCTGATTCCGCACGCCAGAGTATAGGAAGTGGCCAAGGTATCGCTTCCCGCAAAGGCGGGGTCGGTAAGAAGGACTGCTTCATCGCATCCCATAGATAGGGCTTCTCGAAGAGCCGATTCGGCTTGTGGAGGCCCCATTGAGATTACAGTTACCTTTCCTCCCATTCTCTCTTTTAGCCTCAGACCTTCCTCAATGGCATAGCTATCGAATGGGTTCACAATAGATTCGACGCCCTCGCGGATTAAAGTGTTGGTCCTGGGGTCAATTTTTACTTCTGTTGTTGCCGGTACCTGTTTAATACAGACGATAAAGTTCATTTTTTTGTCTTAGCTGCCTCTTTTATTAAGGCAAGCGCTATCTCATTTCTCATAATCTGATTTGTCCCTTCATAAATCTGGGTGATTTTAGCGTCACGCATTCGCTTTTCCATAGGATACTCACGCATATATCCGTAACCCCCATAGACTTGAACAGCGTCGGTAGTAACCTTCATCGCCACGTCTGAAGCAAAAAGTTTGCACATCGCTGCTTCTTTAGTAACCCTTACTTTTGGGTCTTTATCAATCATCCTGGCAGTGGCATAGATTAACGCTCGTGCTGCCTCCACTTCAGTTGCCATATCAGCCAGAAGGTGCTGAATTGCCTGAAAGGATGAGATGGACTGTCCGAACTGGACCCTCTCCCTTGAATAGTTAATCGCATCCTCCAGAGCACCACAAGCAATCCCCAGAGCCTGAGCAGCCACTCCAGGACGAGAAGCATCGAAAGTTTTCAAAGCAATTACAAATCCCTGTCCTTCTTTACCTAAGAGGTTCTCTTTGGGAACTTTGCACTCATTGAAAATAAGTTCTCTTGTGGGAGAGCTTCGAATGCCCATCTTCTTCTCCTTCTTCCCAAAGGAGAATCCAGGAATATCTTTCTCAACAATGAAAGCAGATGCTCCCCGAGACCCTTTTGTTTTATCCGTCATGGTGATTACTACATAAATTTGCGCCTCTCCCCCATTGGTAATGAAACATTTCGTGCCGTTCAGAATATAGCTTTCTCCTTCCCTCCTGGCGGTGGTCTGGATAGCCGAGGCGTCAGAACCAGCACCTGGCTCAGTGAGAGCAAAAGCTGCCACTTTCTTACCCGCCGCAATATCCGGGAGATACTTCTTCTTCTGTTCTTCGTTGCCGAAAAGGAGAATAGGAAAAGTGGCAAGGGCTGTGGCAGCTAATACCAAAGCGATCCCTCCGTCAACTTTGCACAGCTCCTCCACTGCTATGCAAAGCTCAAGCACCCCTCCACCTGTTCCGCCATATTCTTCCGGAATATAGACTCCACAAAGGTCTGCTTTAGCCAGTTCCTTCACGATTGGCCAGGGAAATTCCTCAGTCTCATCATAGTGCTCGCGCACCGGCTTTATCTTCTCTTCAGCAATCCTTTTCGCCAGTTCACGAAGCATCATCTGCTCTTCGGTAAGAAAGTAATCCATATTGCCCTCCAAAAAGACAAGAGCTTTAACTCTTTATTGTGCCGTGATTTGTTTCTTAGCTCTAAGCTTCTTTAATGTTTCTTTAGCTGCTTTTTGCTCGGCTGCCTTCTTGCTCCAACCCGTGCCTCGGCCAAAAAACCTGTTTTTCACCCTTACTTCGACTTCAAAAAATTTCCTGTGGGCTGGACCCGACTCTGTCTTCACCCTATATTCTGGCAGAATCTTATATCTCTTTTGAATCAACTCTTGAAGGCGGCTTTTATAATCCGTTCTCCTTATTCCCTTGAGCGTCGAAATCTGCCCAAGAATAAACTTCCTCACTTTGTCCCAATCCTGGTCCTGGTAGATGGCACCAATTAGGGCTTCTAATGCATTACTTAACAGAGATTCTCTCTGACGACCCCCTGCTGCTGCTTCTTCTTCACTTATCAAAAGATATTCGCCCAGCGACAATTTCTTGGCCCAAATTACAAGGGAATTTCGGTTTACCAGGCTCGACTTCAACTTGGTCAGCTTCCCTTCGTCATAAGATGGATACCTTTGATATAGATACTCAGATATCACTAAGTTCAGAACACTATCTCCTAGAAACTCCAGTCTCTCGTTATCTTCTGCTATACCGTACATATAAGCATATGATTTATGTGTCAAAGCCCGCTGAAGGAGTTCTTTGTTTTTGAAATTTATCTTTAATTTTCTTTCAAGATCTTTCAAGTCCATTTTAGGAAACTCCTATTTCGCTGGCGAAATCCCGAATTCGGAATATCTGTAGTCCTCCAATTTCATCGGAGGTCTGTTTATCGTGATTCCTTCCTTTGGGAAGGAATCCAGCCTTTCAGGGAAATCCGGCTAATAGCGCCATATGGATGGTGCAAGACATTATGTTTTTCGTCAATACTTTCTTACTACCAAGGTGGCATTATGACCGCCAAAGCCTAAAGAGTTGGAGAGGGCTAATTCGATTTTTTTAGGGCGTGCCTTATTGGGGACGTAATCCAAATCGCATTCGGGGTCGGGAAATTCATAGTTTATTGTTGGGGGGATAGTCTCTCTCTGTATGGTAAGAATCGTAGCGATTAATTCTACAACTCCCGCTGCTCCCAGAAGGTGCCCGATCATAGACTTATTCGAAGAAACAGGAATCTTGTAGGCCCAATCGCCGAAGACTTTCTTTATGGCAAGGGTTTCCACCTTATCGTTCAAGGGTGTGGAAGTACCGTGAGCATTTATGTATTCGACGTCCTCGGGCTTTACACCACCATCGGCTACAGCATTAGCCATAGCCTGAGCAGCACTCTGTCCATCAGGAGAGGGAGCGGTAATATGGTAAGCATCATCTGTAGCACCATAACCGATCAGTTCAGCGCGAATAGGAGCCCCACGAGAAAGCGCGTGTTCCAATAATTCCAGGACTACAATTCCGGCCCCTTCTCCCATTACAAAACCATCTCTCTCTTTGTCGAAAGGCCGACTGGCATGTTCAGGGTCGTCATTTCGAGTAGACAAGGCTTTGGCTGCGCAGAAACCAGCCAGACCAAGGGGAGTAACTGCTGCTTCTGAACCACCTGCGATAATTACATCTGCATCCCCATAGCGAATAAGGCGAAGAGCATCTCCTACGGTATGATTACTGGTAGCACAGGCACTGGCTATGGAATAGTTCGGTCCTTGTATATTATAGGCAATAGCAATTTCTCCCGCAGCAATATTAGTAATCAACATAGGTATCATGAAAGGACTTACACGACGAGGGCCCTTTTCTAATAGTGTCTTATGCTCCTGAGCAACGGTGGATATTCCTCCTATACCGGACCCTACGATAACCCCTACTCTAAATGGGTCCTCCCTCTCCATGTCCAGCTTTGCGTCCTCAATAGCCATCTTTGCAGCAGCAAATCCAAATTGAGTAAAACGGTCCATCTTTCTAATCTTTTTCTTATCAATATATTTTTCTGGCTCAAAATTCTTTACTTCGGCAGCAATTTGGGTTGAGAATTGAGAGGCATCAAAGGATGCGATTGTACTTACACCGGTTTTCCCATTGACCAGTGAATTCCAGAAATCATCCAGCCCAATGCCGATTGGAGAAATGACCCCGCACCCCGTAATTACTACTCTCCGGTTCATCCACCCTCCAAAAATTTACCAGAACAAAATAAAATACAAAACCGCTACCATGCTAAGAATTTCATGCTGTGTAGCGGTTCTCTTCCAGTTAGCTTAAGATTGAGTTTTATGTTTATTGATATAGTCGATCGCTTTACCAACTGTATCTAATTTTTCCGCCTCTTCATCTGGAATTTCGATATTAAATTCCTCTTCCAGAGCCATCACAAGTTCTACGGTATCCAACGAATCGGCTCCCAGATCATTAACGAATGAAGCCTCCATAGTCACCTCTTCTGGATCTACACCCAGTTGCTCAACAATGATCTCTTTTACCTTTTCAGCTACTGACATTTTGTTTTTTCACCTCCACAAAAAAATTGTGTAAGCAGATGAAGCACAATTTGAAATTCCACCTGCAGAAGATGCACAATTTGAAATTGTGCCTACAAGAACTTCTACATTGCCATGCCACCATCTACTTTAACTACTTCTCCAGTAATATAGGCGGCCTCCTCAGACACTAGAAATAGGACTGCATTAGCCACATCTTCCGGCTTTCCTATCTTCCCAAAAGGTATTTGAGAAGACAATCTCTCTTTTACTTCAGCAGGCAATCGCTCGGTCATGCTCGTTTCAATAAAGCCAGGAGCCACGGCATTGACATTTATTTGGCGGCTGGCAAATTCTTTGGCGCAAGTCTTAGTTAAAGCTATAAGCCCGCCCTTAGAAGCTGAGTAGTTGGCTTGACCAGCGTTCCCGCTTATCCCCACAATTGAAGCTATATTAACAATCTTTCCGGACCGCTGCTTCACCATAATGGGTGAAACTACCTTAATGCAATTAAATGCGCCCTTGAGATTAACGTCCAAGACCAAATCCCAATCTTCTTCTTTCATGCGCATTACCAGTGCATCCCGTGTTACTCCAGCATTGTTGACTAATATATCAATTCTGCCGAATTTGTCAAGAGTTTTTTTCACCATTTCTTCAACCGAAGATAGACTGGATACATCTACCCTCACAGGGATAGCCTCACTTCCTTTTTGGGAAATCTCTCTGGCAGTAGATTTAGCAATCTCTTCTTCAACGTCTGCTATCACCACGTTTGCTCCGGCTAAACCCAATTTAATGGCAATCGACTTCCCGATTCCCCGTGCCGCCCCTGTTACGATGGCCACCTTACCTTTCAGATCCAAAATCGAGCACCCCCAATCCGACTCCGAAAACTATCCCCACAATACAAATCCCAAATCCCAAAATCCAAATTTCAAATTACGGGCATAAAGCCCTTACACTACAAATTTAAAATCAAAAATTATTCAATATAGAAAAGTTGGTTTGCGAGAAGCATTTAATTTCTTGCTTTACTAAATCTTTGCCAGCGAAACGGTGAAATTTCAATTGTTTGACCCCGATTTATCGGGGGAGTTCTTGAAATTTAGTGAAGCGAGCAATAGATTTTGTTAGCAAGAAATTCCAGCGACGA
>CAZTSA010000039.1:0-11650 GCA_964616885.1 uncultured Clostridia bacterium | reverse complement strand
AAAAACTGAAACAAATAATAATGAAATATTTTGTAGTGTAGGGCTTTATGCCCGTCCCGATAAATCGGGACGCCCATAAAGGGCTACCTACGAATAAACAAGAATTACGCCCATAAAGGGCTACACTACCTAATTTTGAAAAATATTATTGTACCACAAAAAATCGCCCAGATTATAACAGCGGATAATAATGGAATATCCGTAAGGAAATTTTCTGTAGGACTACTACTTTCTCCTTTATGATAAATAAGATATTGATACCTGAAAATACCATACAAAACTATTGGTAAAGAAAGAAATAACTTATTTCCAAATTTATCAATCGTTGTTGAGTCTATTGTATACAATAAGTAAGTAATAACAGTTAAAGAGTTTACTATATTTATCATAGTATCCAAAAAATATGGATTATAATGGGACAGCACCGCTCTATGAGAAGCAAAATTTTCTCCCAATTCTAATATTTCTGCTCTCCTTTTGGTAAATCCTAAGAAAAGGGAAAGTGTAAAACCACATAGTAGTATCCATTTTGACATCTGGATATCTGTGGCAACAGAACCAGCCACTATTCTCAATACAAATCCTAATGCTATTATGAACACATCTATAATAACAATGTCCTTTAAGTAGACCGAATAAAGAATATTTATTGCCATATATGTTACCACCACCAAGACAAATCCTGAGTTGACAAAAAAGCCCAAGAATAGGCTGACTAACATCAAAATAATAGAAGTCAGGTATGCAGTAGTGACATTTATTCGTCCAGAAGGTAATGGACGATGTTTTTTTATTGGGTGAAACCTGTCACCCTGTAAATCCATGATATCATTAAATACATACATACTACTTGCAGCAAAACAGAAGCTAACAAATGCTATGCTAGCGTTCAGTAAGCTCTTAGGAGCGAGCATCTGCAAACCAAACAATAGCGGTAGAAACAAAAACAGATTCTTCACCCAGTGCTTTGGCCTTATTAACCTCATAAAGTTTCTCATTATTCGCTACCTTCCGTCTAGGATAGAAAAGTCCTAATGTGGAACGCTGGAATAACTCTCAAAAAGCTTGCCCCATTTTGTAGTTAAGACCTTATCTCTCTGAATCCTTTTACCTTTTATCGGCCACCATATATGATCATGATACAAAAATGAACCAAAGACGAATAAATAGACAAGAGGCGTTCTGAAAAATAGACCCTGTAGCATTTTTAGAGGACCAAACCACAAGAAGTCTCCTGCCTTGCTTGCAAAGTTATCTCCCACCGAGAAGGAAAAGTTTACATTTGAGATATTTTCTCCGATAACCTCTATTTCCTGAATTCTTCCTGTGCCGAGTCCATCTTCATGGGCCATTCGTATATATGGTATGCTCATAGGGTCAAAACCCATCATCTTAGCAGCAACAGCGTCTATGGCTACACTATCACCACTTGCAAGGACATAATCCTTTTCTACAGGTGTCATTGTCCTCGGGCCAGGACCGCTTCCACATATGGTGCCGTCCATCACTGAAAAGATACCTGTATGGATCTCCTTCTGGATAGCCAGTAGGTCAACAAGAGTTTCGTGGATAACGCAATGGGTATAGTGCCGCCTCGTGCTCAGAAGCCCACCAAAAGCATTTTTCATTGCGCCCGTCGTCGTAGTATATATATGGGTCTTTACTGTGGGGAGGTGTACAATGTTCTTGTTAATAAAGTATTCAGGTATCTTAACACCTTCAGGATAAATTCTGTCGAGCACCCTCATCCTTGTCTTTGGCTCATAGTCAATCCATTGCATATCCTCGGGTATAAAATTGTATTTTTCCTTTATCTGATACTTTTTGTAGATAGGAGCAAGTTTGTTCATTACCTGGCCCTTGTAAGAATCCGTGACTACCGTATTGTTATGGACTGCAGTAATGTCCTTATAGCCAGCATTAATTAATGCCAGAATTGTTCCTTCTAACTGCCATGGGGTGGTATTAGCACTGACATAAGGGAAGTGCCAGGATATATTATCTTTCAAGATAGTTGCTTTCTCCCTGGGAAGCGCTTCTTGAAAATTAGCCATCCTCATAAGTCTTGGTATGTCTTCTAACACAGTTTCAGGAACTGTTTTTAAAATAGCTACCTTTGACCTACCCATACATTGGCGTGGGTTTCAATCTACTGAACCCTTTTCCTCCGCAAACCCTTTAAAATTGTAGCAACGCCAGAAAGAAAATCTCTTTATAACTTCACCATCTCTTATAATCTCAAAGACAGGTTCTTTTACAATCTCATCAAAAGCAGGCGTAAACTTTTGAAGATAGCTACCTTCTTTCTCTCCTTCTTTAACAAAAATAGCGTCCTTTCCAATAAGAGAATTGAAATCTGACCAGTACTCATAAGCACGCCCATGGGGCGTATTTTGACCTATTGAGTAGGTCTCATATTGACTATCAGTGTAAAAGGCCATATAACTCGCTAAGGCATAACCCTTACATAATATGAATGTATCTTCAGGCATCTCCTTCTTTATTATACTTAACTTTCCAGCCAAATCCTTCATCCAACCAGAAAAAAATACTGTTAATCCTTTTGGACCGACCTTTTTACTCTTTCCGATTGAATTTAGAATTTTCGGATAAAGAGGTACAATATGTATAAAAACTGTCATAAAAATTCCAAAAGAGATGGTCGTAATCCAGAAGGTCCGATAAAACTTTTTTCTCTCCCGGCCGAAAAATAATAAGGCAACAGCTATAAAGGCGGTAAGATAACCACAAGCTGGCCAATGTGGAGCTACACGATCAAACCAGCTATATATCCCGAATATCAAAATAACTATTATTGAAGTAAAGAATAAAAAAAGAGATTTAGCGTCATTATCTTTAAATCCTCTATATGCGCTATGAATTATAGCTGCCAGGGAACTTATGAATAGAAATGGCGAGACGACGAGAGCTTGACCCCCAAGGTATTCGAGAAAATATTTGAATTTGAGCGAAACATCAGCAGAGCGATATCTCATTCCTAAATTAAACTTAAATGTTACCCAGTCTCGTGAAGCATTCCAGATAATAACAGGACTAAACACCAAAAACGCCAAGAGAAATGCTAAATATGGCTCTTTACGAATTAGCCATTTTCTCTTTTCTTTAGAGAATAATAGAAAGAAAAATACTGAAATGGGAATGCAAATGGAGATGAATTTTGTGAGAAATGAAAAACCCAAAGCCAATCCAGAAAGCCACCACCAGTATCGCTTCTGGGAATTCGTAGCTTTGTAAACAAAATAGAGAGTGAGAATCCAGAAAAATCCAAGAGTAGAATCCGTACTTGTAATAACGCCTCCTACAGCAAAAATTGGGGCAATATTTACCAGAAGACCTGACCAGAAAGCTACTCTCTCGTCCTGAAACATCTCCTTAGCCAGAAAATAGACAACAATCGTTATTCCTAAAGCTAAAACTATAGGAGCCAATCTTACTGTAAGTAGTGTGCTTTTAAACAAAGTAAAAATAGCTACAAAAATCGCTGTCATAGGGGGGTGGTCATAATAACACAGGTCAAGATGGCGGGACCATTGCCAGAAATAAGCTTCGTCAGCAGAAAGAGGCAAGAGCCGAACATAAATTACACGAAAGATAGTAAGTACCGCTAATATAGAGATAAATGTAATCCTGTAGGTTTCAACCTTCTGATTTTCACCACCCATGTTCTCTTACCTTTATATCCCTGAGGATGCCTTTTGAAAATTCTCATTTATTTTCCAAACCACTAAGGTATTTTGTCAGTCTTTCCTAATGAGCCGGGCGCGAATCGAACGCGCGACCAACGGCTTAAAAGGCCGCTGCTCTACCTGGCTGAGCTACCGGCTCGTCGTCCCGATTTCCAATCGGGACTCCCAAGTGGGAGAACGTTGTTCTCCCCCCTTGCGTCCCTATTAAAAATAGGGACTGTTATCCCCCTCCCTTACCTTATTCATTCACCTATCGTCGACTTCTGCTCCGGAGAATCCCCCTCACCCTGACCCTCTCCCCTTTGGGGAGAGGAAAAAGGTGAGGGGTCTCCTCTCCCATTGAGGAGAGGCTCGGTTGGGAACTTAGAGGTTTACCATTTTTACTTCCATAATCTCTGGTAACCCTTCTATTTCTTTTAACACCTCTTTGGAAATATCACAATCTACATTAATAATGGTTAGTGCTTTCCCACCAACTGTTTTTCTTCCCACTTGCATCCCGGCTATATTGATATTTCTATTTCCCAACATTGTTCCTATTTTACCAATTACTCCCGGCTTGTCCAAATTTGAACATAACAGCATATACCCTTCAGGAATAACGTCCAGATCGAACTCGCCAATTCTTACCAGGCGTGGCTCTTTCCTCCCCAAAATGGTCCCGGCAACAATATTCCCTCCTTTTTCCGTCATTGTCTCGACCACTATTAAATTGGCAAAATCCTCCACCTTGCTCACTTTAGATTCGGTAACCTCAATGCCTCTTTCTTCGGCAATTAAAGGAGCATTAATAAAGTTAACTTCCCTTTCTAAAATTGGCTCGAGAAGCCCCTTAAGTAGGGCAATAGTCAAAGGCTTAGTCTCATGACGGAGAATCTCTCCTGAGTATTGGACGGCAATCTGAGTAAACCCGCCTTCACCTATCTGTGCCTGTAACCTTCCCAATTTCTCACAAAGGTCAATGTAGGGACCCAAAGTTTTCAATTTCTCAGGGTCTAATTCTGGCATATTGACCGCGTTACGAACGACGCCTCTTTTAAGGAAATCCAAAACTTGAAGAGCAATATCTCTTGCCACGTTTATTTGAGCTTCTTCAGTTGAAGCTCCTAAATGTGGGGTAACAATTATATTCTCTAAACCCAGAACCGGACTATCGAAAGGTGGCTCATTCTCAAAAACATCGAGAGCTGCCCCACCAACTTTACCTGACTTCACTGCCTCTGCCAGGGCAGCTTCATCTATGATTCCTCCACGAGCACAGTTTATAATCTTCACTCCTTCTTTCATCTGATTGATACTATTTCTATTGATGATGTGTTTAGTTTCAGCAGTTAACGGAACATGCACAGTTATATAGTCTGCCTGTTTAATAAGTTCTTCAAAACTAACCACTTTGACGCCAATCTCTCGTGCATGGACTTTGGAAATATAGGGGTCATAAGCCATTATCTCCATCCCGAAAGACTGTGCCCTCTTTGCAACCTCAGCTCCAATTCTACCCAGGCCGATTATGCCCAGGGTCTTTTTGAAAATCTCAGTACCCAGGAATTTTTTCTTTTCCCACTGCTTATTTTTCAGAGAGATGTTCGCCTGAGGAATGCAACGGGACAATGCTAAGAGCATGCTCATTGTATGCTCTGCTGCAGAAATAGTATTTCCGCCGGGCGTATTCATCACCAAAATGCCCCGTTTGCTTGCAGCTTCAACGTCGATATTATCCACTCCCACTCCCGCTCGTCCAATGACTTTTAAATTCTTTGCTGCGTCAATCACCTCTCTTGTAATCTTAGTTGCACTTCGTACCACGAGCGCGTCATATTCGCCGATGTGACTTATCAACTCTTGCAATTCCAGTTTAGGTTTCACATCAACTCTAATATCGGGGCTCTCCTTCAATAACTCTATACCTTCCTTGGCCAAATTGTCGCTAACCAATATCTTCACGAAAACCTCCTTATGTGAATCAGCTCCGAAGGAGTCCGACGCCTCCATCGGGATTCGGAGTCCTGTCGGACCTGTGAATAATCCGGTAGCCGCAACCTTTAGGTTGCGAATTCGAATGCTACGATTAATGCCAACTACTCCTCATAAAACGCAGGCTGAAGCCTGCGACTACCTATTTCAGAAATTCCTTCTCTGCTGCAGCCACTCCTTTCCCTACCTCAATTTTATATCCCAATTTACTCAATGCTATTTCCAGAGCCGAAAGCCCTATTATCACATCAAATCTATCCATGTAGCCAAGATGTGCAATCCTGAAGATTTTGCCTTTATATTCTCTTTGACCGCCAGCAATTCCCACTCCATACTCTTCGCGCATCATATTAACCAGCCGCTCCCCATCTATTCCTCCCGGGACCTTGACTGCCGTAACCACATTGCAGGGAGCCTCTGAGAAGAGCTCCAAGCCCATTGCCTCTACTCCTGCCCTTGTAGCAGAAGCCAAAATTGCGTGGCGTCGTAAGATCTGCTCCAACCCTTCCTCTTTTATCATTCTTAAAGATTCCTGCATTCCCATAATCAAGCTCACCGCTGCAGTATATGGTGTCTCCCTATTCTGGTCCAGCGACTTTTTATATGCCTTAAAATCCCAGTAGTACTTTGGCAATTTCGAATTTTCTACGAGTTTCCATGCCTTCTGGCTGATACTAACAAAAGCAAGCCCCGGGGGAAGCATTAGCCCTTTCTGAGAACCACTGGCTACCACGTCCACATTCCACTCATCTGTTTTCAGCTCTTGTCCGCCCAAGCCGCTTACCGCATCGACAACCAGCACAGCCTCTGTCTTTGCCACCATCTTGCCAATCGCCTCAATATCATTGACCACACCGGTTGAGGTCTCTGTGCTTTGTGTAAATACAGCTTTGATTCCTGGTATCTCCCTGAGTTTTTTCTCTATGTCCTTGGGTTTGGCAACTTTGCCCCAGGGATATTCAATGACTTCTGGCTCAATTCCAAATGACTTAATAATCTCCACCCATCTTCTACCAAATGCACCTGTATTAACAACTAAAACCTTGTCTTGCGGCGAGAGGAGATTAACCACGCAGGCCTCCATCGCGCCAGTTCCCGAAGCTGTAAAAATGAAGACCTCGTTTTTTGTCTGCATTACATACCTGAGCCCTTCTATGTCTTCAGAAAGAGCCTGGCCGTACTCAGGAGTTCTGTGGTGAATAATTGGCTTAGCTGAGGCTAAAAGTACCCTTTCCGGAACAGGGGTTGGTCCCGGCGTCAAAAGATATTTTTTCATCTCCCCTCCTTAGATAAAAATTAAGAACTAAGAACTTAAACCAAGGTCGCAAAACGCCAATAGCTTGACCTTAGTTCTCGATTCTTAGTTCTTTCTTCCTTTTTCCTATTCTGTTTTTCCTCTCGCCTGTAGTCCCGGTAGCCTTTGGGCTAATGGTAATCGACTCAATTTTTTCCCTCTGTATATCCTTGCCTTTCTCTTCTTTCCGGTAACTAAAGCTATCTTCAATACTTCATCTATACTCTTAACTGGCACAAATCTCAATTTACTCTTTATCTCTTTTGGAATCTCTTCCAGGTTCTTCTCATTTTCCTGAGGGAAGATAACTGTCTTTATTCCCGCCCTGTGAGCTGCCAGAACTTTCTCCTTAAATCCCCCTACGGATAAAATCCGGCCCCTTAGAGTTATCTCTCCGGTCATAGCCACATCTTTCTTAACCGCCCTATTGGTTAACGCTGAAGTCAAAGCAACTGCCATAGTAATACCAGCCGACGGACCATCCTTGGGAATCGCGCCCTCTGGCACGTGAATGTGAATCTCTTTATTCTTATAAAAATCCTCAGTCAAATCTAACTTTTCAGCGCTAGACCGCACATAAGAAAGTGCTGCCTGGGCAGACTCCTTCATCACCTCTCCTAATTTCCCAGTAAGAGTGAGACTGCCTTTACCTTTCATAATTGAAACTTCGATAGAAATTATATCTCCGCCCAATTCTGTCCAAGCCAGCCCAGTGGCGACGCCAACTTCGTTCTCGCCCGGCTTCTCCCTGTGATACTTGGGAATGCCCAAATAATGGTGAAGGTTTTTGGCAGTAATTCTCACGGCCTTTTTCTCCTTCGCTGAAGTCAATTCTTTCGCCACTCTGCGGCAGATATTTGCTATCTCCCTTTCCATGTTTCTTACTCCCGCCTCAAGGGTATACTCTTGAATTATCAAATCCAAAGCTCGCTCCGATATAACCAATTTGTCCGAACTTAACCCGTTCTCCTTGACCTGTTTTGGCACCAGAAATTGTTGGGCGATCTTAATCTTCTCGTCTTTTGTATACCCGGGGAATTTGATAACCTCCATTCGGTCAGCCAAAGAAGGTGGAACCGTGTGTAGCGTGTTAGCAGTTGTTATAAACATCACATCGGATAGGTCGAATTCCACCTCTAAGTAGTGGTCGGAGAAAGTGTTGTTCTGCTCGGGGTCAAGAACTTCTAAAAGAGCCGCAGCTGGGTCGCCCCTGAAATCCTGGCCCATCTTATCCACTTCATCCAGCAGAAATACGGGATTTCTCGATTTTATCTTACTCAGGGACTGAATTATCCTTCCGGGCAGAGCGCCTATATATGTCCTTCGGTGACCACGAATTTCAGCTTCATCACGTATTCCTCCCAGCGACATACGAACGAACTTGCGACCCAATGCACGTGCAATCGAACGGCCCAGAGATGTCTTGCCCGTACCCGGTGGACCAACAAAACAGATAATCGGCCCCTTCAACTTTCTTGTTAACTTGCAGACTGCCAAATATTCCACTATCCTTTGCTTGGCTTTATCCAGACCATAGTGATCTTCATTCAAAATTCTCTCAGCTCGCTTAATATCTAAATTATCCTTGGTCCTGATACCCCAAGGCACCCTGATTATCCAGTCCAGATAGGTCCTAATTACCGTGGCTTCTGGAGAGAACGGCATCATTTTCTCAAGACGAGAAATCTCTTTCTCTGCCTGTTTTACTACCTCTACAGGCGCCTTAGATTTTTTGATTTTCTCCCTCAGTTCATCTACTTCTTTTTCATATTCGTCTGTCTCTTTCAATTCCTTTCTTATGGCCTTCATCTGCTCATGTAGATAGTATTCTTTCTGTGTCTTTTCAATCTGGTCACGCACCCTGACTTGAATCTTCTTCTCGATAGAGAGAATATCGTTTTCAGCGTTCAAAATTTTGGATAATTCCGTAAGCCTCTTTTTAGGGTCAAATGTTTCCAGAATGAGCTGTTCTTGATAGATCTTTATAGTAATATGAGATGCAATAACATCGGCTAAGCGGCTTGGATCCTCGATATTTGAAACTGACATTATTGTCTCTATCGGAATGCGACGATTCAATTTCACATATCGCTCAAATAAAGTTATCACATTGCGCATCAGAGCCTCAAGCTCCTGGTTCCGAACATATCCTTCCAAAGGCCTTTCAATCCTAACCTGAACGAATCCCTGTTGAGTAATAAAGTCTACAATTCTTCCTCTTTCCAAACCCTCAACGAGGATCTTAATTGTACCATCTGGGATCTTCAAAAGCTGCAGAATTTCTACCACCGCTCCTACTGAATAAAGATCTTCCTTTCCCGGGTCTTCGGTCTGAATCTTTTTCTGAGTCACAAGGAAAATTAACCGGTCTCTTGCCATCGCTTCTTCTAAAGCCTTAATCGATTTCGCCCTTCCTACTGCTAATGGAAGGACCATATAAGGGAATATTACTACATCCCTCACCGGAAGAAGCGGCAAGACGTCCGGTATCATAGTAGACTTTTTATGCTTGTCTGGGATAATCAATTCAGCCTCCCTTTTTATATTATTTTCCTTTGTAACAAGTCCTAAGTGAAACCCGACCAAGGACCGTGAAGATTACCTCACCATTCGATACCAAAACACATCTTTCATTTTCTCCGCTCAATTACCTCATCTACCAGGCCATAGGCCTTTGCCTCTTCAGCGTCCATAAAGAAATCACGGTCTGTATCCTTTTCTATCTTACTAAGGGCTTGACCCGTATGCTTGGCCAAGAGCTCGTTCATCTTGGCTTTCATGCGCATAATTTCCTTAGCTTGAATACCTATATCAGTTGCTTGACCCTGAACTCCGCCCAGAGGTTGATGTATCATTATGCGGGAATTAGGTAAGGCGTATCGCTTATTTTTTGCCCCGGACGCGAGAAGAAGTGCTCCCATGCTGGCTGCCTGTCCCATACATATTGAGGACACTTCTGGTTTAATAAATTGCATCGTATCGTAAACTGCAAGACCGGCGGTCACCACTCCCCCAGGGCAGTTAATATATAAGGCAATGTCTTTATCCGGGTCCTCCGCCTCGAGAAAAAGTAATTCAGCAATAATCACGTTGGCAACTTCATCATTCAAAGGCGTACCCAAAAAAACAATCCTATCCCTTAAAAGCCGGGAATAAATATCAAAGGCTCTTTCCCCTCTCTGTGACTGCTCAATCACCATCGGAATCAACTGCCCGAAAGTCCTTAACTTCATATTTTACCTCCCAATTTATTGTGTCTCTATACCGAGGGCAAAGACTCGCTGTACACGCCTTATTACAATTGATCTATTTCCTTTTCTCATTTATAATTTTAGCATTTTTTATCAAAAAGTCAAATACTTTATTCTCTCTCATTTTGCCAGCGATTTGGTCTATATTTTCATAAAAGTATTTCTTTACCTCCTCTTCTTTCTCCTTAGTTGATCTTATTGTTTCTTCTATTTCCTTTTCTATTTCGTCAGACTGGATTCGGATATTCTCTTTTTCCGCTATCCTGGTAAAAATCAAAGCGCTTCGGACTTGTTTTTCCGCGAGATTACGATACTTCTTTCGAAGAACCTCTTCATCCGCGCCAATGTCTTTCGAAGTAACCCCGTGGTTTTGAAAGTAAGACTTCATCTTTGAAACCAAATAATCGAGTTGTCTTTCGACCAGAGCATTGGGAACCGGGACCTGGTTTTTCTCAATCAACCTGTCAATAATCTGTTCTTTCATCGACTCTTCTGCCCTATACTCCTCCAACCTAATCAAATTTTCCCTCAGTTTATCCTTTAATTCTTTTAAAGATTTAGCTCCCAACCCCTCGGCAAAAGCGTCGTCAATTTCTGGCAATCGCATATTTTTGATCTCTTTTACTCTCACTCTAAAGATTACTTTACGCCCAGCCATCTCTTCTTTAAAATAATTATCAGGAAAGTTCACCTCAATATTTTTTTCCTCATTTCTCCTCATGCCAATCAGTCCCTCAGTGAACTCCCGGAGAAAAATTGGGCTTTCAACGCTAAGTAGCTGATTTTCTCTCCGGAGGCCATTCAAGGGCTTACCACTATCGAATCCCTGATAATCGATTACTACATAACTTTTCTTGTCGACAGTATCATCAGCCGAGACCGCAAGATGAGCATTCCTTTTCTGCAGTTCTTTTAGACCCTCCTCGACTTCAGAATCCCCTACAGTTTTTACTTCCTTTTTTATCTTAAGTTTCTTGTAATCCCGCGGCTCAAAATCAGGCATCACTTCAATCGTTGCCTGAAAAGATATTGGCCCTCGCTTATCAAAATCGAATTTAAGGTCGGAAATCTTTGCGGGAGCGACAGGGTCGATCTGCTTCTCTTTTACTACCTGGGATATTGCGTCCGGAACAAGCGATTCCAGAACCGCTTCCTGACAACGGGACTTGAATCTTTCCTTTAAAACAGAAGATGGTGCTTTTCCTTTACGGAAACCCCGTACAACAGCCTCCTGTTGAATTCTATCATACGTCGATTCTACTTCTCGCTCTACTTCCGCTTGAGCTATTTCGATTTTGAAATCAAGCTCGCATTCGCTTTTCTTGAACACTTCTACCTTTAGATTCTGTATGACCATTTTAGTCCTTAAGTGGTGCCGCGGGAGAGATTCGAACTCTCAACTCCATATAATTGGAGACTAGGTC
>CAZTSA010000038.1:0-11750 GCA_964616885.1 uncultured Clostridia bacterium | reverse complement strand
AGATTTAGCTTGCTTTAAATTCTAAAAAAAGTATAATATGTTTCGTTAAAAGTTTCACAAGCAAAAAGGCTGCGGGTTACGCTTTTTTAACAGGGGAGGTCAATTCATGGAGACACCAGCTGTTAATGCAGCATTGGCAAAAGATTTGGGACTTACGGGAGAGGAGTTTATCGAGATAAAAAAGCTACTCAAAAGAGTTCCAAATTTTACGGAGTTGGGTGTTTTTTCGGCTATGTGGTCGGAGCATTGCAGCTATAAGAATTCGCGCAAATTGTTTAGACTCTTTCCCACCAAAGGCAAACAGGTATTGGTAGGCGCAGGTGAAGAGAACTCTGGAATCGTTGATATAGGGGATGGCCTGGGAGTTGCCTTTAAGATAGAATCGCACAATCACCCTTCAGCAGTAGAGCCTTTTGAGGCATCAGCCACAGGTATAGGTGGATGTTTAAGGGACATATTTACAACCGGAGCAAGGCCTGTTGCCGGCTTGGGTGCATTGAGGTTCGGAAGTCTGGACAACGAAAGAGTTAAATTTCTATTTAAAGAAGTCATTAGGGGTTTAGCTCATTACGCCAATACCGCAGAGATTAATGCGGTGGGCGGTGATACATATTTTGATGAGAGTTATGAAGGGAATCCCCTGGTTAATGCCTTTGTTGTGGGTATTGTAAAGCGAGAGAATATTGTACGAGGCACCGCATACGGAGTGGGAAATCCTGTATATTATATTGGAGGAGAGACAGGAAGAGATGGTGTAGGAGGTGCAAGTTTTGCTTCCAAGGAGATTACTGAGAAGTCTGGCTCCGATAGAGGCGCAGTCGCCATAGGTAATCCAGAGCTGGGGAAGCGTTTGAGGGAGGCCTGTCTGGAACTGGCAGAAAAGGGGCTGGTTGTGGGAATGCAGGATATGGGTGCAGCCGGGCTTACCTGTTCTTCTTGCGAAACAGCTACGAGAGGTGGAACAGGAGTGGAAATAGATGTTGCCCTGATTCCCCAGAGGGAAAAAGGGATGACGCCTTACGAAATCCTGCTATCGGAATCCCAGGAGAGGATGTTAGCCATCTTAAAAGATGGCAAAGAAAAACAACCTCTGGACATACTAAGAAAGTGGGATATCAATGCAGTAAGAATTGGAAAGGTAACAGATGATAAGATGATGCGGGTCAAGGAAAATGGCGTGGTAGTTTGCGAAATTCCTGTAGAGGCTCTTACGAAGAAGGCACCACTTTATAATAGAAAAGTCAGAGAACCCGCCTACCTGAAAAAGGCACAAAAGCTGAATCGCCAATCGGTGGAGGAACCAGAGGACTTCAATAGAGTATTATTGCAATTACTGGATTCTCCTACTATTGCCAGCAAAGAATCAGCGTATAAAAAGTTCACTTTCATGGATAGGGGCGAAGTGGTAGTGGGGCCAGGCTCAGATGCGGCTGTGATAAGAGTTAAGGGTACCAAAAAGGCTTTGGCCATAAGCGTAGATTGCAATGGCAGGTACTGCTATCTTAATCCCTATAACGGCGCGATGATGGCGGTGGCTGAAGCGGCGAGAAACATAGTTTGTGCTGGCGGAAGGCCACTGGCAATCACTGACGGTTTAAATTTTGGCAACCCAATGAAACCCGAGAATTACTGGCAATTTGAAAAGTGCATAGAAGGACTTTCCCAAGCGTGCACGGTGTTAAATACGCCAGTTGTCAGCGGTAACGTTAGCTTCTACAACGAGAATCCTAAGGGGGCGGTAGACCCAACTCCAATGGTGGGAATGATCGGGTTGATCAAGGATGTAGATAAATATGTTACTCAGGATTTTAAGAACGAGACTGATTTAATAGTCCTTTTAGGTGAAAACAAAGCCGACCTTTCGGGCAGCGAATATTTATATCTGGTGCACAACCAGAAGAAAGGTAATCCCCGGATAGATATAGAAATGGAGAAGGCTGTTCAGGAAGCATGCCTTGAGGCGATAGATTCGGGTATCATCAATTCCGCCCATGATTGTTCGGAAGGCGGATTAGGAGTAACGCTCGCTGAATCATGTATTACAAACGGAAAGAAAATGTTGGGTGCAGTGATAAAACTGGATGAGTTGAAAAATAAAGATATAAGGGCAGATGAGATTTTGTTCGGGGAGGCGCCATCGAGAATAGTGGTTTCTCTAAATAGGAATAAACTGCGCGCTTTAGAAGAAATACTAAAAAGACACTCGGTTCCGTATCAAATTCTGGGCAATGTCAGCGGACAGAGGCTTATAGTTGAATATGGAGAAGAGACCATAATCGATCTCCCTTTGAAAACATTAAGTGATGCCTGGAGGAGAGCAATCCCCGCAAGATTAGAATAAGATCAAAAATCAAAAATTAAGAATTAAATGTTTGGAGATAAAAAATGAAGCCAGTAAGGATAATTCCCTGTTTGGATATCAAAGATGGACGAGTGGTCAAGGGTGTAAAGTTTATTAATTTAAGAGATGCCCGCGACCCGGTGGAAGCAGCAGCCGCCTACTGTGCTGCGGGTGCAGACGAGCTTGTTTTTCTAGATATTGCTGCGTCTGTAGAAAAAAGGACTACGCGCTTGGATTGGGTAAGAAAGGTAAAAGAGGTGACCACTGTGCCTTTTTGCGTCGGAGGAGGTATAAGAGACTTAGAAGATATGCAGGCGCTTTTTAATCTCGGAGTAGATAAAGTCTCCATCAATACAGCTGCAGTCAAGAACCCCGCTTTAGTAAAAGAAGCGAGCGAAAAATTTGGCAAAGAGAAAGTTGTTGTTGCTATTGACGGAAAGAAGAATCCTCCCCGCAGAGCGCGGCCTAGATTAGAGGTTTTGATTATGGGTGGAGAAGAGCCCACAGGCTTGGATGTAGTTGAATGGGCAAAGAAAGTTGAAAAATTGGGCGCAGGGGAAATCCTTCTGACCAGCAAGGACGCTGATGGCACTAAGCGTGGGTACGACATTGAGATGACCCGTCATGTTTCGGAATCGGTGAACATCCCGGTGATTGCTTCTGGTGGAGCGGGAAAACTAAACCATTTCTATGAAGTATTGACCGAGGGAAAGGCAGATGCAGTTCTGGCTGCCTCTATCTTTCACTTTGGAGACTATAGGATAAAACAGGTCAAAGATTATCTTTTGGGAAAAGGAATAAGCGTAAGAACTTAAAAATTTCTTGACAAAAAAGGAAAAGAACAGGTAATATGCGATTTAGAATTTGGATTTTGTCATTTAAGTTTTGAATTTATGCTGTAGGGGTTCGATTCATCGAACCCATAAAACCCCTCTCCCCTTTGTGGGAGAGGGTCGGGCCTGCCCGTGCCTGGCACGAGCCACCCTGGCCGTTAAGGCCCAGAATGGGCAGGTGGCCAGGGGTGAGGGGGAAGGCAGAATGGCAGCCAAGTACATTTTCATTACTGGTGGAGTAGTTTCTTCGCTAGGTAAAGGGATAACCGCAGCATCTATTGGGTGTCTTCTGAAAAGTTGCGGGTTGAAAGTTGGTATGCTGAAGATAGACCCTTATCTAAACGTTGACCCTGGAACGATGAGCCCTTTTCAGCATGGAGAAGTTTTCGTTACTGAAGACGGAGCGGAAACCGATTTAGATTTGGGCCATTATGAGAGGTTTCTAAATGTTAGTATGAAACAAGCCAGCAATATTACCAGTGGCGTAATCTACGACGCAGTTATCAATAAAGAAAGAAGAGGAGATTTCCTGGGCAAGACGGTACAAGTCATTCCCCATGTAACCGACGAGATAAAATCTCGCATCAAGGCGTTATCGAAAAATTTTAATGTAGTAATTACTGAAATTGGCGGAACTACTGGAGATATTGAGGGACTTCCTTTTCTCGAGGCCGCGAGACAGTTTAAGCAGGATGTAGGGGAAAATAACGTCTGTTATATTCACGTAACCCTCGTGCCTTACATCAGAGCTGCTGAAGAGATGAAGACCAAGCCTACACAACAAAGTGTAGCTAAGTTAAGGGAAATTGGAATTGAGCCCCAGATAATTATATGCCGCACGGAAAGACCGTTGCCTAAAGAGTTGAGGAGAAAGATAGCGCTATTCTGTAATGTCCGGGAAAAAGCAGTAGTCGAAGAAAGGGACGTTTCCACAAGCATCTATGAGGTTCCCTTAATGCTGAAAAGAGAGAACCTCGATACTATTCTATTGGAAATGTTGCGTCTAAGGAAAAAGAGGAGGGACCTATCTGAATGGAAGGAAATTGTCAAGAAAATAGGAAATTTAAGAAAAAAAGTGATAATAGGTGTCGCTGGAAAGTACACGGAGCTAAGGGATGCGTACAAGAGTATTTGGGAAGCACTGACCCATGGAGCATTAGGTAACGATGTAAATGTGGAGATAAAATATATTAATGTGGAGGATAAGAACTTAGAAAAAGAGCTGGGAGCCGTAGAGGGAATTCTCGTTCCCGGAGGATTTGGAGAAAGAGGTATTGATGGGAAAATAAGGGTTTGCAGATTTGCCCGAGAAGGCAAAATTCCTTTTCTGGGTATATGTTTGGGAATGCAGTGCGCAGTAATTGATTTTGCTCAGAATGTCTGTGAAATGAAGGGAGCAAACAGCACAGAATTCAATCCAGCTACTCGTTATCCGGTTATTGACTTGCTCCCAGAGCAGAAAGACATATTTCAAAAAGGTGGAACGATGAGGTTGGGGAATTATCCATGTCGAATCAAGAGAGGCTCTCTTGCCTTTCGTGCTTATAAGAGAGAAGTTGTGTCTGAAAGGCATCGGCATAGGTACGAATTAAATAACAAATTTCGAGCCAGGTTACAAGAAAAAGGTCTCCTGGTGACTGGCGAATATGAGAGAAAGCATCTGGCGGAAATCATTGAACTTAAAAACCATCCATGGTTCGTAGCAGTCCAGTTCCATCCCGAATTCAATTCCAGACCCACGAAACCACACCCCCTGTTCAGAGATTTTATCAAAGCATCCCTAAATAGGAAAAAAAGAATACCGTCTAAAATTTAACCTAACAAGCAATTTAGAGACAACTTAGGACATTCTCGATAGCGGATTGCGGCCATAAGAAATGTAAGGCTACAAGAAAAAATAAAATGGGAAAGAATGAAAAAAGACAAAAAGCAGTAGTATTATTAAGCGGTGGACTCGATTCTTCGACGTGCTTGTACAAGGCGATAGAAGATGGGTATGTCCCTTACGCATTATGTTTTGATTACGGACAGAGGCATCTCAAGGAGGTCGAATCTTCAAGAAGAATAGCTGAGAAAGCTGGTGCAATTTTCAAAAAGATTAAGATTGACTTAAGACAAATAGGAGGTTCGGCTTTAACGGATAGCATAGAAGTTCCTGTAGGGAGAGAGATAGAGGAAATGGCGGGCGATGTTCCGCCCACCTATGTGCCGGCAAGAAATACAATTTTTCTTAGCGTAGCTTTGAGTTTTGCCGAAGTGATAGACGCAGCCGCAATTTACATAGGTGCAAATATGATAGATAATCCAGGTTATCCAGACACAACACCGGGATATATAGAAACATATCAGAATCTGATCAATGTAGCTATAAAAAAGACAGTGAAAGGCGGCAAAATAGAGATAAAAGCCCCTTTAATTAGAATGACAAAGAAAGAAATAGTACAAGAGGCAGTAAGGCTAAGAGTCCCTTTAGAACTTACCTGGAGTTGTTATCAGGGGAAAGAACAACCTTGTGGTAAATGTGACGCGTGTAGATTGAGAGCTAAAGGTTTCAAAGAAGCGGGTTTGGTCGATAGTCTATATCAGGAACACAATAAGATTTAAGTAGATTACCTCACTCAATTTTTGAAATTCATGCCTAAACTTCTCTCCTTGCGTTAAGCCTTTCTCTCATCATTATGATGAGAGGTGAGCATATTAGTATGCTCCTCTCCTAAAAAAGCTCTTTCACAGAAAAACATATTGCTTTTTAAGAAGAATGCTGTTATAATTTAAAAATCGATAGTGGCATTTATCAATATTAGGTAGTGTAGGGGCTTGTCCCCGTAAAAATTACGCCCATAAAGGGCTACACTACATGTAGGCGTCGGATAAATCCGACGCCTACATTAATTGGCACATATTGTTAAGGGTGGAGGGGATGAGAACTTTTATTGCTGTAGGAATATCCAGTGATGCCAGAGAGAAGATTGCTCAAATTCAGGCAGAGTTCAGGAAAGGGGACGCTGACGTGAAGTGGGTTGAGCCTGAAAACCTGCACGTCACTTTGAAATTTCTCGGGGAGGTAAGTGAAGATAAGCTCTCGGGTATAATTGAAAAGACAAGACTTGCCCTATCAGAGATTTCTAATTTCAGGGTGCACCTTTCCCGGATAGGCAGCTTTCCTAATCTTAAATCTCCCCGGGTAGTCTGGGTGGGGACAAGTGAGGGTAAGGAGGGACTGAAAAAATTAAATGAGAAAATTGAAGAATATCTCTCCCATTTAGGTTTTCCCAGAGAAAAGAGGGAATTTTCCGCTCATTTGACGATTGGCAGGGTTAGGTCTCCGAGAGAGAAGGGGAAGCTGGTCAATAAAATTGAGGAATTGGGAAGTACTGATGTGGGAGAATTTTCTGTGGACAAGGTACTCCTTATGGAAAGTCAGCTAAGTTCCAAAGGACCAACCTACAGGATAATAGAAGAAATACACCTAAAATGATCGTCAAGAAATTGAAAAACAAGTTACTGGAGAAGAGATACCGTGTCATACTGGTTATGGCTTTCATCTTACTTATGGGAGTGGCAGCCATGATTTCTCGGAAGAGTGAGATGGAGTTCCGTTCTCTCTCATTGTCTCCCGGTGGTCTTAAGGAAATAGCCCTTACCTTTGATGATGGACCAGTTCCTGGCGCCACACCGAAAATTCTGGAGGTATTGAATAAGGCAGGCGTCAGAGCGACTTTCTTCGTAGTGGGGAAAATGGTTGAGAAATACCCATCCTTACTGGACCAGATATGTAAGGAAGGGCACGAAGTAGGGGGTGATACGTATAGCCATCCAGATTTAACTAAATTGTCAAGAGAAGATATCAGGAAAGAATTAGACAATACCCGCATATTAATCAAGAAAGCTACCGGAAAAGACACGTATCTATTTCGCCCTCCTGGCGGGAGATACGACAACAAGGTAATTGTAACTACTACCCTAACAGGGTACAGGATGATACTCTGGACAGATTATCCCGAGGACTACGGCTGTTCTTCCAGCAGGCTGATTTATGAAAAGGCAATTTCCAAAGTCGAAGACGAAGGAATAATTCTTTTGCATAATGGATTGGATGCTACCATGGAAGTTCTTCCTGAAATCATTTCTGACTTAAAAAAAGAAGGATATACTTTTGTTACAATTTCTGAACTGATGGAAGAAATGGGCGGAAGAGAGACGGCCTATTTTGAAAAAATTATCAGGAAAGAGAAGGTAAAACCACCGTTAGCAATGGCAGTCGCAGAGTAAGTTGTATACTTGGAAAAGGGGTAGCGCAGCGAAGCTTCGCATCGGCAAAGAAGCGTGCTTCGAGATTCGAGATTGCTAATTTGGTATAGCTATGAAAATTTTGGGGATTGATTATGGGGAGAAAAGGATTGGCTTGGCACTGAGTGATCCCTCAAATATGGTGGCCCGGAGTCTAAAAGTTCTGAATAGAAACGGGACTCGTAACTGGCTCAAAGAAATAAAAGCGATTGTTGATCAAAACAAGGTCGAGAAGATTGTTATTGGTTTACCTAAGAATATGAACGGTTCTTTGGGGAAGAAGGGAGAAGAAGTCTTGGCATTTGCAGAAATTCTAGAAAGGGTAGTAAAGATGCCTATTGTAACATGGGATGAAAGATTAACAACGGTCAGTGCTGAGAAGGTTCTCCGACAGGCGGAGTTATCAAGGAAAAAACGAAAAAATATTCTGGATAAACTCTCTGCTTGCATAATTCTGCAAAATTATTTGGAAAGTATTGACCCAAGCCAAAAAGAAAGGAGTGAAAAAAGCGACAAATGAGAATGGTGAGAATAGGCATTGTATTTCTTTGTTTGCTTTTTCTGGGAGTTTTACTGCTGTCTATTTTTTCGCGTCGGGTGGATAAAACTTCCCTGGTGGCAATAGGGCAAGGAATGACTGCTCGGCAGGTAGCGGATTTGCTTAAGACAGAAGGCTTAATTTCCAGCAAGAACTACTTTCTCTTACTTCTCAGACTGAAAGGTGCGAAGAGTGGAATTAAAGCAGGAGTCTATGAGATAGATTCAAAAGAGAGCGCCTGGCGAATTATTAACAAACTCGTTTCTGGAAGGAGTGAGAAAATAAAGTTAACCATTCCCGAGGGATTTACTGCTCGCCAGATTGCTCAGTTAATCGAAGAAAAAGGATTGGGAAGGAGAAAAAAATTCTTAAAAATTGTCGAAGAGAAAGGGGTCGAAGGATACCTTTTCCCGGAAACCTACTTTCTTGAGTACGATACTCCAGAGGAAGAAATTATTGATATGATGCTAGACCAATTCAATAAGGTGTTTTCAAAAGAGATGGAAGAGGAAGGAAAGAAGTTCAATTTAACAAGAAGGGATACCGTAATTCTGGCTTCCATAGTTGAGAAAGAGGCTGTCAAGGAAGAAGAGAGACCGTTAATTTCCGGCATTTTTCATAACAGATTGAGGAAGCATTGGTATTTAGAATCTTGTGCTACGGTTCAGTACGCGCTGGGAGAGCATAAGGAGAAGTTGACTTACGAAGATTTGAAAGTCGACTCCCCCTACAATACCTATAATCATTTTGGTCTACCACCCGGGCCCATTTGTAATCCTGGTCTCGCCTCCATAATTGCCGCGCTATATCCAGCCGAGACCGATTTGATGTTCTTTGTTGCCGAAGGGGGAGGCACCCATGAATTCTCTAAATACTATGGAAAACATTTGGAAGTCCAAAAACAGAAATCGAATAAAAAATGAATCTTATAGGTTAAAAAGATGCCTGAATTGCCAGAGGTAGAAACAATAAGAAGAGGGCTGATAAAGAGAATTTTGGAAAAAAAAGTAAAGAGAGTGGAGATAGACACAACGAAAATTCTGAGAGGGTGCTCCGCGGATAGATTTAAGCGAGAAGTGGAAGGAAAAATTTTTAAACAGGTTATACGCCGAGGGAAGTATTTGATTTTGGCACTATCATCCGGTAAGAAAATAGTGATACATCTCAGGATGACCGGGCAGTTGATTTACGGCAATAGGAATGGAAGAAGCAGAATATGCTTTTTCCTTTCGGATGGAAAATATTTGAACTTTCACGACAGGAGACGTCTGGGAGAAATCAGATTGGTAGAAAACTGGGAGAAAGTTCCAGGTGTTGCAAAAATTGGGGTGGAGCCTCTCGATGAGGACTTTACGGTCAAAGGGTTCCTTGAATTGCTAAGCAAAAGGAAGGGGAAAATCAAGCCCCTATTGATGAATCAGGAGTTCTTGGCTGGCGTGGGAAATATTTACGCCCAAGAGGCGCTATTCAATGCGGGAATTCATCCAGAAAGGCCAGCGCACCGGCTCGAGCCCGGCGAGGTTGAGTCACTATTTTCTGAAATAAGAAAGGTGTTAAAGGAATCTATAGACTACAGAGGCTCGTCTTTGAGTAGTTATGTTGATGCGGAGGGAAAGGCAGGAAGTTTTCACTCTCGCCTAAGGGTTTATAGACGAGGTGGTGAGCCCTGTATCAAGTGTGGGACACGATTGAAGTTTATTAAACTTGCAGGCAGAGGAACCTGTTTCTGTCCGAACTGTCAAAAATAGAGAATTAGACGGCACTCTAAAAAGTACCCCCGATAAGTATCGGGGTCGCCCTTTAGGATGAGGAAGCAGGAGGAGTTATGAAGAAAAGAGAATTAATATTGACTATTTTTTTATGGATTTTTTTGACACTTGTACTATTTCCTGTATCAGTTAGTGCAGGAGGGAGAAAGCCACCACCAGAACCAAAGACAGTTGAGGAAAGAGTTGCGCGGAAGTTTCACATTGAAGAAAGCAATGTTCAGGCTTTGGAAAAGAAAGGCTATGGGACAGAAGAGGTTATCAATATTTTGATTCTGGCAACCGCCACAAGCAAGAGACCCGATGAGATTAGTATCTTGAGGGAAGAAGGACTGGGTTGGGAAGAGATTGCCAAGAGTTATGGAATTGAAATGGACACCCTCGGCGGGGAAACCCTGAAGCTCTTATCTGAAGTCGAAGAAAAGAGAGAGGAAGAAATAACAGAAGAAAAGGAGCCAGAAATCGAATTGGAAATTGAAAAAGAATTAAGAAAAAAGTTGGAAATAGAAAAGACTGAATCGGATGAGTTACGTTGAACTTTACGAGAGAGGTATATTAAAAAAGAGAGCGGAAGAGCTTAATAAATTACTCGAGAAGTGTCGCCTCTGTCCCAGGAAATGCCTGGTAAATCGGTTAAAAGACGAAAAAGGTTTTTGCGGAGCGGGCATAAGAGTAGCTGTTTCCAGTTGGAACCTCCATTTCGGTGAAGAGCCCCCGATTTCGGGTTATCGTGGTTCGGGCACCATCTTCTTTACTCACTGTAACCTTCGTTGCTGTTTTTGTCAGAATTACCCTATCAGCCAGTTAGGAAATGGCCAGGAAGTAGAGATTTCTGAACTGGCTCGAATGATGGTGAGATTACAAAGGCTCGGAGCACATAACATAAACTTCGTTACCCCTACCCATTTTGTTCCTCAAATCGTTGAGTCCTTAGAAATCGCAATAGAAGAGGGTTTAAGAATTCCGCTTGTATACAACTCGGGTGGATACGACTCGGAGGAGACTCTCCAATTTCTGGACGGTATAATGGATATATATATGCCTGACGCTAAGTATTCCAGTCCAGAGAGTGCCCGTACATACTCCAAGGCACCCGATTATTTCGAAGTCAACAAGAAGGCGCTTCTGGAAATGCATCGCCAGGTTGGTGACCTGGAAATGGATAAAGAAGGGATTGCGAAGCTGGGACTACTTATTCGCCACTTGGTCATGCCAGAAGACGTAGCTGGTTCTCGAAAGGTTCTGGAATTCATTGCCAGGAGTATTTCCAAAAATACATATATGAGCATTATGGCTCAGTACCACCCTGCTCACCTCGCTTTTGAATTCCCAGAGCTATCACGAAAGATCCATAAAAGAGAATATGATGCGGTTTTGAGGATGGCAGATGACTTGGGACTGGAAAGAGGCTGGAGACAGGACTTTTGGGAATAAATTTTGTTTGCATTATAGCTATAAAATTTGCTAAATTTATGACAGATGAAAGTCAAAAATCTTCATCCGTGGCAAGTATCTCCCGAAGAGGCTAGAAAAATCCAGGAGGAGCTAAAAGACAGAGTTGTATTAAGAAGTCCCTTTAATTCTATAAGTCAGATACACTCCGTGGCCGGTTGCGATGTCGGGTATGATGACAATAACAGAAGGGCTTACGGCAGCGTAGTTTTGCTCACTTTCCCTGAACTAAAACTGGTGGAAAAAAGGGGCGTTATGAAAACCTCCCAGAGGTTTTTTCCCTACCTTCCTGGGTTACTCACCTTTCGCGAGGGCCCTATTCTTATAGAAGCCTTAAGAAAACTGAAAAAAATTCCCGATATACTCATCTTTGATGGTCAGGGAATCGCACATCCTGTGAAGTTCGGTTTGGCTACTCATATGGGTCTACTGCTGGGGATTCCCACAATCGGCTGTGCCAAGTCTGTTTTATATGGCCATTACGAGGAGCCCGTAAACTTGAAAGGCGCTTATACTTTCTTGAAGGACGA
>CAZTSA010000037.1:0-12610 GCA_964616885.1 uncultured Clostridia bacterium | reverse complement strand
AAAAATCCAGATTACACAGATTAAAGTGTCGTAGGTAAATTGGTGTAATCATTCTTAAGAATCTGTGTAATCGGAAGTCTCTGGGTATTTTTTCAGAGACTTCAAGAAAGTACTTGACAATGTTTAGGGGAGGGGATATAATTGAACTACAAGGTCGAGTTTCCGACCTAACAGTCCAAAAGGAAAGTGGAATGGAAAGAAAAGAAAGAAAAGAGAAAGAAAAGGTTGCCAGAATCGAAGGCATTCTTTCTGCGGCTAAGAGAGTCTTTTCTCGTAAGGGATATGAAGCAACTACTATGGAAGATATTGCTTTAGAAGCTGGTTTTGGAAAGGCTAGCCTCTACTTCTATTTCAAAAGCAAAGAGGAAGTATTCTTGACTCTGATTAAGGATGGTATGGAAAGACAGAAAAGTTTGCTCGAGGAAGTGATGGGCAGCCAAGTCTCAAATATGGAAAGATTGGAAAAGCTCGTTTCCAAATTGTTCGAATATGTTAAGGATAATCGAGACTTCATCCGAATTGTACATTCCGAGTCCCAAAAACTATACGCCACTACTTTGAGGGAAGTTCATTCTTCTATCATAAGGGATCACAGGAAAACAATGGAAGGAATAGCCTCGATAATTCGAGATGGAATAGAATCCGGTGAATTCAGGAAAGTTGAGCCGACTCTGGCAGCAGCGTCTTTTATGGGGATACTTAGGTCGGTAATCTTCGACTGGTTTGTTAGAGACGAGAGAACGGACCTTGACAGATACAAGCCCATCATTATGGACATTTTCCTTAAGGGGATTAGGAGATGATTCGAATACGGATAAAAATAATATACAGTGTCATTTTGCTCTTTTGCTTCATGTCTTTTTCTTGCTGGGCAGAAGAGCCAAAGAATCTGACCTTGGAGGAAAGCATTCAAATTGCCTTCGAGACCAATAAGAAGATTCTAGCGGCAAAAGAGAAACTTGGAATAGCTAAAGGAGAATTGATTGTGGCCAGAGCTGGATTCTTACCCACTCTGTCTCTCGGAGGTAACTATCTCCGACTTGATAAAGGACAAAAAATATCAATAGAGGAGGGAACTGAAATTGTTGTTAGTGGAGAGGATACGTATTCGGCCACGGCAACTATCGAACAGCCTATATTCACCTGGGGAAGAATTCTGAATAGCTATAGACAGGCTAGTTCAAGTCAGAAGATTCAGGAGCAAGATTACAATAGAGAAAGAAATCTTTTGAGATTCAAGGTAACCGGGTCTTTCTATAGTCTTATTTTGGCTGAAGAACTTTTCAACCTTTCTCAAGAATCCTATACTCAGATGGAAAGGCATCTCCGGCAGGTAGAGGAGCGTTATGAGAATGGATTGGCCTCCAAGTTTGACCTGTTGCGAGCCCGGGTTCAGCTTGCCAACCTAAAACCTCAACTAATCAGATCAAAGAATAGTCTTAGCTTGGCTCAAAATTACTTTAAGTCCTTGCTTGGACTTCCTTCTCAGGATGAAGTGAAACTTCGAGGCGAGCTTAAATACGAACCAACGGAGATAGAACTTTCCCAGGCCATAAAGGAGGCTCTGAAGAATAGACCAGAAATAGTTTCCTTAAAAGAACAGGAAAATATCGCCCTGGCCCAGGTCCGACTGGCAGGTGCTTCCAATAAGCCGACCCTTTCAGCCATTTATAATTACCAGTTTCAGAAACCTTATCACTGGAAGGATGAGTGGGGAAAGGAGTGGAATGCCATGGCGGTTCTACAGTTTCCAATTTTCAGGGGCTTTTCCACAAAGGGAAAAGTACTTCAGTCCCAATCGCAACTCAGAGAGGCCAGGTATAATATAGAAGACAAAAATGAAGAGATCGAACTTGAGGTAAGAGAAGCATACCTGAACCTCCGCCAGGAAGAAGAGACAATTATTTCTCAGCGGGAAAACGTAGGCCAGGCTGAAGAGGCGATGGGTATTGCTGAGAAAAGGTATGTTAGCGGACTGATAACTAATTTAGAATTTATGGATGTCCAGCTGGCGCTAACTCAGGCGAAAACCGCATACTTGCAGGCCCTGGCAAATTATCTAATAGCGAAGGCAAGACTGACAAAAGCAATGGGTAGGTGATTTTAGAAAAAGATAGTTTGTTCATCGCTTAGGAATTTCTTAACGCCAAAAAACTTCGGACTCTCGAGGGCGCAAATCAAAACTCCTCCTCCGATGAATCGGAGTCGTCGGACAGTGATTTGCTTGAAAGAGAAGGAGCCGTCCTCATTTTTTGGCTAAAATTCCAAGAGCTCTTTACAAACTATCTTTAATCAGTCGTAAGATACCGAAGCAATATTATGGAGGATCGTATGGGAAGAAAAATTGTCTGGATAGTAGTCATTGTTCTTATTCTTGGAATATCGTACTCCGCGATAAAAAGGAAGGAACTGGCAAAGAAAAAAACCAATGATGATGTTAGTGAATCCCTTGTTCCGGTAGCTATAGAAGAGGTGATGTCCGGGGATTTAGAACTGGTCCTCTCCTTTGTTGGGGACATTAAGGGAGAAGATCAGGTAACCGTCTATTCTGAAGCCACAGGCAGGCTTTCTCGATATTTAGTGGATGAAGGAAATTGGGTAGAAAAGGATCAAGTTATAGCTTTAGTCGACCGGGCGGTCACTGGTATGGAATTTGAGGAGGCAAAAGTTAAAGCCCCTTTAAGCGGAATTGTAGGGCGCCTCTATCTGGATAAGGGAAGTACAATCGGCTTGGAAACTCCAGTAGCATTAATTGCCAGGATGGACAGGGTTAAAGTAGAATTCAGTATTCCTGAAAAGGATATGACGAAGGTGTCTAAAGGTCAAGAAGCGAGGGTTAGAGTTGATGCATATCCTGATAGAACCTTTGAGGGGAAGGTTACGCGCCTCAGCCCTGTTGTCGATGCCATTACTCGAAGCGCCTACGCCGAAGTTATTCTTCCCAACTCCGATCACAGGTTGAAGCCAGGAATGTTTGCTGAAATAGATATTGTGGTCAATTCCTCCAAAGGAGCGGTGGTAGTGCCAAAGGAAGTAATCTTAGAGGATCTCGCCAGCAGTAGTTTTTTCGTTTTTGTTGTTGAAGGTGGTAGTGCCAGGAAGAGAGTTATCAAAACAGGGATAGCCGAAGGAGGGTTGGTGGAGATAAAATCAGGCCTCTCCTTTGGTGAAAAGATAGTTATTGCTGGTCATCATTACCTTAAGGGCGGAGAAAAAGTGGAGGTTGTGGAGCAATGAATCTTTCCCAATCAGCAGTTAAAAGAGCCGTAACATATATAATGGTGTTCATTCCCATTAGTGCCTTTGGAATAGTATCTCTTTTGAGGTTGAAAGCCGAACTTTTGCCGGATATAACCTTTCCCACAGCAGCAGTTGTGGTGACTTATAGTGGAGTGGGCCCAGAAGATATTGAAACTTTAATTGTCCGTCCAATAGAAGAATCTGTTGCCACAGTAAATAGGGTAAAGGAGATACGGTCAAGTTGCCGGGAGGGAATTGGCGTAACAACTATAGATTTTGAGTGGGGCACAAATATGGACGTGGCTGTCTCCGACATAAGAGAAAAGGTAAGCTTTGTTGAGCATGACCTGCCTGAGGATGCAGATAAGCCAATGGTGTTCAAATTTGACCTATCGATGATGCCCATTCTCTTTGTTGGACTTTCCGGAGATTTGAGCCCTGCCCAGATGAGGGAGATTGCTGAAGATAAGGTCGAGCCCAGGTTGGAAAGAATAGACGGCGTGGCGTTGGCTGAGACTCATGGCGGGCTGGAGAGGGAAATTCAAATTAGGCTTGACCGGAGACGTATGGAGGCGTTTGCGCTTTCGATTGAAAAGGTGGTAAATGCTATCAAGGACGAGAACTTGAATTTGCCTGGAGGCGATATAAAAGGGAAGAAGGACGAATATCTTATAAGAACACTGGGTGAGTTTCGTTCTGTAGAAGAGATTGGAAATATTGTTGTATCCACAAGAGGCACCACGCCTATTTATCTCCACGATGTAGCTGTGGTTGAGGACAGTTTCAAGGATAGAGAGACAGAAATGAGGTTAAATGGCAAGCCTTCCGTCCTCATTCTTATCCAGAAACGGACTCGGGCTAACACAGTCGAAACTGCCGATAGGGTGAAAAAAGAGATAATACTTTTGAATAGGGAACTCTCCAGAGGCGTCCGCCTGGAAATAATTATGGACCAATCTAAATTCATCAAGAAGTCTATAGGAAATCTTTCAAGTGCAGCTATACAGGGAGGAATTCTTGCAATACTGGTATTGCTATTCTTTCTCCGTTCATTGAGGCCCACCTTGATCATTTCCCTTTCCATTCCTTTTTCTATAGTTGCCTGTTTCGTTGTTCTCGATTTTGCCGGGCTGACCCTCAATATGATGTCCCTGGGAGGGTTGGCGTTAGCTGTGGGAATGCTTGTGGACAATTCCATCGTTGTGCTGGAGAATATCTTCCGGCACCGAGAAGAGGGAGAACCGGCAAAGGAAGGTGCTATCTGGGGAACCAAGGAAGTAGCTATGCCTATTGTGGCATCTACACTTACCACTATTGCCGTATTTCTTCCCATATTTTTTGTCCCGGGGATTGCTGGCGTGCTGTTCAGAGAGCAGGCCCTTACTGTTACTCTTTCCCTTACAGTGTCATTATTTGTCGCGCTGACTTTAGTTCCGCTTCTTGCCTCGAGACTTATTGTCGTCAGAGCCAACAATCCATCTGGAAAATTTACGTCTAAGATTTATCGGCTGGTCGGTAAGTGGCTTAGCTGGCTTGATAATAGATACCAGAAGCTCCTGAACTGGTGTCTCGACCATAGAAGATTGACAATAACAGTTGTGGGGGGTCTTTTCATTGCCAGCGTTATGATTGTGTGGCCCCTGCGTCTTGTAGGAACAGAATTTATGCCCAAAATTGACCAGGGAAGAATTGAAATAAACCTGGAACTCCCGGTTGGTTCCCGATTGGAAGCCACAGAAGAGGTCGTCAAAAAGTTGGAGAAAATAGTTCAGGACAACACTCCAGAGTTAGAGTATGTTCGCTCGAGAATTGGAACGGGGATGGCTTTCGGTGGCCAACGCGCCGGCTCTCACAGCGCCCAGGTTGCCATAGAGCTGGTCGATTTGAGGCAGAGAAAGAGGTCACAGTGGGAAGTTATGGCTATGTTGAGAAAGAAACTGAGAAATATTCCCGATGTAAGAATGAATTTGGGTGGAGGCCGCGGTGGAAGGATGATGATGGGTTTGGCAGGGAGCCCGATTTCTGTAGAAATATACGGTTACGATTTCGAGAAGGCTAAACAGCTTTCCGACCAGGTTAAGCAAATTGTGGAGAATACCCCTGGTGCAGTCGATGTGGAGACCGACTTTGAGGAAGCAAAGCCAGAATTCCAGATATATATAGACCGGAATCGTGCGGCGTCTCTCGGGCTAAATGTCTCATCTATTGCCCATACGATAGAGTCCAATATCTATGGCAAAGTGGCAAGTCAATTTCGCCAGAGAGGAGAAGAGTATCCGATTCTGGTAAGGCTCCAGGAAAGCGATAGGAAAGACATAGAAGATGTTAAAAACGTACCAATCTTTATTTCGCAGAATAAGAGAATTCCTTTGGGGAGCCTTGTTGAGGTAAAGCCAGCGAAGGGCCCGGTAACTATTAACAGGAAAATGCAGGAAAGGCTAATAACTGTGAGTGCGGACTATGAAGGAAGAGACCTGGGAGCTGTTATCAGGGACATTAATAGCAGATTGAAAAATATTGTTCTTCCCCGGGACTTTTCAATAATAATGGCAGGTGAAGCAAAGGAGCAGAGGGAATCGTTTATGTGGTTGGGATTAGCACTTTTAGGAGCTATTATCTTAGTTTATATGGTTATGGCCAGCCAGTTTGAATCTTTGCTCGACCCCTTCATTGTTATGTTCACTTTTCCCTTTGCAATCATCGGTGTTATCTGGCTTCTTTTCTTCTCCCATACCACCTTTAACATTATTGCCTTTATTGGCGTAATCTTGCTTTCAGGGATCGTGGTGAATAATGGTATCGTCCTTGTGGACTATATCAATCTTCTCAGGGCAAGGGGGCTGGAGCTCAGGCAGGCCGTAGTTCAAGGAGGGAGGATTAGGATTCGCCCTGTTTTGATGACTGCTCTGACTACTATTCTGGCAATGATACCGATGGCTTTAGGGATTGGTGAGGGCGCTGAACTTCGTTTTCCCTTAGCCAGAGCCGTAGTGGGAGGACTTACGGTGGCAACATTTTTCACACTGGTGTTTATACCGGTTCTCTATGTTGTCTTTGAGACTCGAATCGCCAGAAGAAGGAATGTAAGGAGCAAGGGATGAAACTCATTTTTATTATCTATAATGTTGTGATAGAGAACAAAGTAATGGAAAAGTTAGAAGAAACAGGAGTTAAAACTTATACCAAACTACCTTCCATTCACGGCGTGGGCACCCATTCGGTTCCTCATCTGGATAGTCTCATCTGGCCAGGGGTAAACCATGGACTATTTATCGCCGTTGAAGAAGAAAAGAAAAATGAAGTCTTAGAGAAAATGAAGGTACTCAATTCTACCTATGAGAAAGAGGGTTTGAAAGTATTTGTCCTTCCACTGGAAGAAGTTCTTTAGCGAGGATTTCCCACCGCTTTTACTACATTTTTCTTGACTTTTTAATCAAAAAAGCATTAATATACATATCTGAATATTGATTATGGTTAATCCTTCATCGATGGAAGTAGATTAGCCTCTTAGTTTCAGATTTGTTTCCGGTGGAGAGTATGGAAAGTGATTTTCAGCCCTTCTGTAAATTTGCCAAGAAATCGGGAGCGGTTAGCACCAAAGTAATTTCAGTTGACACTATTGTTACTGCTCCCTGGGTGAGGCTCAAGTGTCAATACGGATGCGATGGTTACGGAGAATCTTTGACCTGCCCTCCATATTCGCCCACTCCAGAAAAGACCCGGGAAGTGTTGAAGCACTATAGGAAAGCCATCTTAGTGCATGGAGATGATTATACAGATATTAACAGAATAGTTACGAGGTTGGAAAGAGAGGCATTTCTCTCAGGTTATTACAAGGCATATGGCATGGGGTCAGGTCCCTGCAGTCTGTGTAATAGATGTGATGTTAATAAACCTTGCAAGAAACCGTATCAAGCAAGACCTTCAATGGAAGCATCCGGGATAGATGTTTTCAAGACCGCCAGAAACAATGGCTTTAAGATAGAAGTGCTCAAAAGCACCGATTGTAAAGGGAACTATTTTGGACTTGTTTTGATGATTTAGAAAAACTCAGATGGTTTTTCTCATGCCATAATTCGGGGTCGGCAAAAAAGGAGGTATAAATTTCCAGCGTTAAAAAATTGGCTTTACTTGTAGTGTTAATGCTCATCTCTGATTTAAGTTACGCTTTTGAGCCTAATTTCAAGGGTTTCTTTGAGGCGGGAAACAACACCACGGTAGAAGCCATTGCGGGAACAGGAACACTGGACTACGATTATGACAAGTATTATCTGAGATGCAACAGCCCGATCACTGAGCCACTAAACTTTACTCTTGTGCACACCTCCTACCGCAAAGAATACGAGGATAAGGAGGAGCTAAATAATAATACGATATCGGTTAAAAGTTACTGGGACTACTCTTTTTTCATTGGGAAAGATTCAACCCTAAAATTCGATTTCGATTTGGGATGGCGAGAGAAAAGATACAAAAATAAAGATGTGTATACCAATAGTCAGTGGATTTCAAAGTTGAAGTCTACTTACATGGTAAAAGATTTATGGAGTTTTTCAGGGGAAGCGGGTTACAAGGATTATGACTACTTCCTCAGTGAAGGGAAAGATAGAAAAGAGTTTTCCGAAAAGGTTGAAGGAAAGAGATATTTGTCCAATAAGAGGCTTCACCTACTGGGGTTTCTTAACTTTCGTCAGACCGACCTTGATTCCAAGCCCGATACTGGTCAATTTATTTACAGGATGGGAGTCAAGGTAAAACCTGATTTCAGCTTTCTCTCGGAGATGGAAGGAAGGATAGAAGAGGGGAAAAAGTATACCGATGAGGAAGGGGAAGAAGATGAGGAGGAGGAAGAACAGGAAGGCGACTACTATTTTAAATACCGAAGATGGTGGTGGAAGACAGAGCATCGTGTGTTTGAAAAAATGGACACAATTCTAAAATATACCAATTACAACAAGAATTATGCAACGGCTAATTACGACCATGTCTGGTATGAGATAGAGAATGAGTGGAGATATCTATTTTTGGATAACTATATGAAGAGATTCCTCCTCAACTTTAACTATATCCATAGAGAAACAGACTATTCTCAAATGAAGGTTTCAAGCTATGACAAGGATTCAGTGGAAATGGGAATTCAGTATTCTCTAAAGAATAACTGGAGTACTTCGTTGAAGCTGGGTATGGCCATTTCTGATTATTCTATTGGAAGAGAAAAAGACAAAACGACCTATTCCACGAGTATTCAATTTGAGAAAGAAGTTATCCTTTATAAATTGGCTTTGGCGGCGCAATATAAGTGGAAATTGAAAGACTATGAATTAATGTCTGATAAGGCCCAAAATGCAGGCAGAGTCTCTATAGATTATAAGTTTTAGTAAGGGATCGAGCTTATCCAACCAAAGTAATGAATTATTGAAAGGAGGGCCAAATGAAAGCAGTTGTTGACCAGGAATTGTGTACTGGCTGTGGGGTCTGTGCTGATACCTGTCCAGAGGTCTTTGTGCTTGACGACGATACAGCCCGGGTCATTGTGAATGAAGTTCCCGAAGCAGCAGAAGAATCCTGTAGGGAAGCTGCTGAAAGCTGTCCTGTTGACGCCATAACTATTGAAGAATAGTCAAAGAATTGTTTTGGTGCTTTCGCAAAGATAGTTTCATAGATTAAATCCGTGCCCATAATTATGCCTACGCAGAGTTTCAGCGGGGAAAAATTGTATCTTCTCGTTACTTTCTCTTATGTTACTTCTCCCTTGGGGAAAAGGAGAGGGTTGGATGGATAGATTGTTAGGGCCAGGGAGGTATGATTCTTATGAAATCCTATACGGAATATCTTTGGTTTGACACAAGAAATAGGCAAGAGTTCATAAATATAACTCCACAGGTTCAGGAAGTTGTGAGAAAGAGCAAAGTGAAAGAGGGATTTTGCCTTGTTAATGCCATGCATATTACAGCAAGTGTATTCGTTAACGACGATGAGGGCGGTTTACATCAGGATTTTAGCGAATGGCTGGAGAGATTTGCTCCCTATGGGAAAGAAAAGTATAAGCACAATTTAACCGGGGAAGATAATGGCGATGCTCACTTGAAACGGACTATCATGGGCAGGGAAGTGGTGGTTGCCATAACCAAGGGGAAATTGGACTTCGGACCATGGGAACAGATTTTTTATGGTGAATTTGATGGCCGAAGAAGAAAAAGGGTTCTAATTAAGGTTATAGGTGAATGAAATAGAGAGGAAAATATATGGAAGTTGAAGTTACCTGTCCAAATTGCAAAGAGAAGATATTGGTGCCAGATAATAAGAGATATGCGGAATGCCCAATCTGTGGTGAAGAATTCAGCCTGCCCGTTGAAGGCGAATAAGGAATATGGAAGATAAAATTCGAAATATTAAGATAGAATATTACAGAAGCAGAGGGCCAGGGGGTCAAAGGAAGAACAAGAAGGAAACAGCAGTTCGAATCCGCCACATTCCGACAGGGATAACGGTGATTGCTACCGAGTCTCGTTCCCAGGTGAGAAATCGACAGCTTGCCCTGGAAAGGCTGAGAGAAAGATTAGAGCGGCGAAAGAAGAAGAAAAAGCCAAGGATCCCCACAAGAATATCGGCTTCCGTAAAAGAACAAATCCTCAAGATGAAACGCTTAAGGTCTGAAAAGAAGAGACTGCGACAGAGAGTGGTGGAATGGTAGACTTGTAAATCGTCCTGATTCTAACCAGAAAAAAATTCAGGAGGGAAATCTTGTGGCTTGTTGTCTGGGTTGGGTTGGCAGTTCTGATTGGTTATTATTATAAACAGAAGGGACTAAATAGTGTCCTGGGTTTCTTGCTCAGTCTTTTTGCCAGTCCTTTTATTGCTTTTATTATTGGAGCGTTGCTTTCCCCGGAGGTGAGGGTTTTTGAGAGATTGAAGAAATGCCCTCAATGTAGAGAGTTTGTAAAAGCTGGAGCCAAGATTTGCCGGTTCTGTGGTTATGAGTTTAAAGAGGAAGAGAAGGAGCTTGAAAGGGTGTTGACTGAAGAGGAATGGATAGAACAGAAAAAGCGGAAGCAGAAGCAGAAGAAGTTGAATCTTTTCTTCTTTGGTATCGCGGTTTTGGGAACTATAATTGCATTTCTGTTGATATGGGCTTTTATTAACCGACAAGTAGAGAGTACTAAGAAAACCGATGTGCCAAGAGGAAGAATCGAAGAAAGAAGATAAAGAAGAATATCGATGATGGCTTATGTTCTGACTTTTATTCCTATATTTGTGGCGGTTGATGTCTTAGGAATTCTGCCAATCTTCTTTTCGCTAGTGGAATCCCTTGAATTTTCAGAGAGAAAGAGAGTTATATCTCAGTCTGTGGTAACGGCTTCAGCCGTAGGGCTTGGCTTTATGTTCCTGGGAAAGGCTGTCTTTCTTATAATCGGGCTTCTGGTAGCAGATTTCAAGATTGCCGGCGGGCTTGTCCTTTTGGTTCTTTCCCTGATGGATTTATTGAGCCCGGAGAAGAAGAGACGGGAGCCCACTTCTTCTATGGGTGTCGTTCCCCTGGGCACCCCGCTGATTGTGGGGCCAGCGGTTCTGACCACTATTATTATGCTCATCGATATTTATGGCATTATTCCTACGATTACTTCTTTTATAGTAAATATGCTGATTGTCTGGTTTGTCTTTGTTAACTCAGATTATATAATCAGGATTCTGGGTAATGCCGGCTCTAAGGCTATTTCAAAAGTTGCCAGTCTGATTCTGGCGTCGATTGGCGTGATGATGGTAAGAAAAGGCATAACCGATATATTAAAACTCCAATGAAGACAATTACTAATTGACAAGAAGTCACATTGGCGATGAACCGTCCACAAATATGTTCTTATCTATTTCCTGAAAGGAATTGAATGCAAATTTATCTATGTGCCCTTGTAGTCCTTCTGATTTTGCTCTTCCTTCTTATTCCAGCTTTCAGATTAAAAAAGAGGATGCTAAGCCAAGAGAATGAGACTTTTGTAGCAATTGATGGGGCTACTTTTTGGTCTTCCCGCTGGGGAAAGGTGAAAGTCTATGGGGCAGAGTCGCCCAAGAAAGGAGGGCGGGAATTCGAGGATGCAAAAGGGTTTCTATCATCTGTGCTGAAGTCAGGGTCAATAAAGGTGGTACCAATTGGGAAAAATGGGAATGAAGGAATAGTTGCTACGGTTACTGTAAGGGGAGAGGACCTGGGAGAGAAAATAAGACAAAAGATAGAAGGCCACTAAGGTCCCGAGGAAACTCTAAACGAGAATTATTTGTTTGACTTTTCAGTCAGGATTTGATATAAGTACCAAATAAATTTTTTCTTTACTTCCTTTTTCAGGTAGAATGATGCCTGGTTTACATCTTAAGCAAGGCCAAAACTTACGAACTAAACAGACATTGCGCTTGATTGAAAGAATGAGGCTATCAAGCTTTATAGAGTTATCAGAGAGTGATTTCGCAGAATTTGTGAAAAGTGTGGAAGAAGACCCTCTGTTTATAAGGTTAACTTATCCCTCCAATAAAGAAGAGAAAGCGATAAGTCGCAGGAAATTCAGTGGTACAAGGCTGTCCAGATACTTCCTTGAGCTTAGAGAAGGCATGGTTCCTGACAGAAATTATTTAAACTTTGATTCTCTCTTGGAGAGTCGGGGCAGAGTTGTTTCCATAATTAAGAAGTTGGGAACTGGTAGATTCGAGCGGTATTTTCTATACGGCGGCACGCAAATGGCTCTTGAGGAAATAGCTGTTAAGTGTGGTTTAGAAGTATCTGATGTCAAGAAAATAAATGAGTTAATTGATGAGATTTGCATCTATGGTCAATTTTACAATCCCTCATCAATTTTGATGGAGGAGAGGATATATTATTCCAAGGTCGCCTCAATTGAAAGCGGTGATGATGGTAGTTACTATATAGGCTATTTTTCTCCCAATCTCGCCCGGGGGGAATATGTCATAGATTATGAAAAAATCTGGAATCTGAAAAAGAATAATGCGTTCTCAAAAGGAGAACTAAAGAGGTTGGATAAACTGATTAAAGACTTAGAATTAATCAATAGAAAAAAGAGTATAACTCACTAGGTAATTCAGAACATAATCGGAATTCAGTTCCGCTATTTGAAATCGCGCGACCCGCTAGACCTTGTTGCTTTCAGCCAAAGCGACCTTGCTAAGACGATAGGAGCGGATCCCAGTCTGGTCAGTCGGGCAATTAGCGGTAGGAGCATTGAAACGCCCTGGCAAGAGGAGAAGCCCTTGAAATACTTTTTCCCCAGGAATAAACAGGTAAGAAAAATCTTGATTGACAGGATTATTAGCGAAGAGTGTAGTGCCCACGACCTCATGAGACAAATTGGGGTGGAAATTGGTTGACATT
>CAZTSA010000036.1:0-13021 GCA_964616885.1 uncultured Clostridia bacterium | reverse complement strand
CATATTCGCAGACCATTTTATGCGCAACCTCAGTTGCCTGGTGCAGGTCATTCTCGGCCCCGGTAGTCAATTCATTAAAACTCAGCTCTTCCGCAGCCCTTCCACCAAGGAAAACAGTGAGCTTATTTACAATTTCAGTCTTAGTAGCCAAATACCTATCTTCCAGAGGAAGCTGCAGCGTATATCCCAGAGCTGGTCCCCGAGGAATAATTGACACCTTATGTATGGGGTCCGTGCCAGGAATCAGCTTTGCCACCAGAGTGTGCCCTGCTTCGTGGTAAGCAATAATCTTTTTCTCCCTTTCAGAAATCATCCTGCTTTTTCTCTGCGGCCCGGCTATAACCCTATCGATTGCCTCCTCAAGCTCTCTCATTCCCACCGCCTTCTTTTCTTCCCGCGCTGCTAAAAGTGCAGCTTCATTAACCAGGTTGGCTATATCGCTACCCACAAATCCAGGAGTCCTTCTGGCAATAACCCTTAAATCGACATCGGGAGCTAACTTTATGCGGCGGGTATGCACCTTCAGTATCTCCTCGCGGCCTTTCAAATCGGGATTGGGCACCATTATGTGCCTGTCGAACCTACCCGGTCTAAGAAGTGCCGGGTCGAGAACATCCGGCCTATTAGTCGCTGCAATAAGAATTACTCCCTCCTTGGTATCGAACCCATCCATCTCCACCAGCAGCTGATTGAGGGTCTGCTCCCGCTCATCATGGCCACCCCCAATTCCTGCGAATCTGTGCCTGCCAACAGCGTCAAGCTCATCAACGAACAAGAGGCAAGGAGCATTTTTTCTTCCCTGAGCGAATAAGTCTCGAACCCTGGAGGCTCCCACTCCCACAAACATCTCCACAAACTCGGAGCCACTGGCGCTGAAGAAAGGCACACCTGCCTCGCCCGCCACCGCCTTTGCCAAAAGCGTCTTCCCGGTGCCCGGGGCTCCATAAAGCAGGACTCCTTTGGGAATCTTCCCACCCAGTCTCTGAAACTTCTTTGGGTCTTTAAGAAATGCAATTATTTCTTCAAGTTCTTCTTCAGCTTCATCCACTCCGGCGACATCTGCGAAAGTTACCCGCTGCTTGCTCTGGTCAAAAAGTTTCGCCCGCGTTCTCCCGAAAGACATAGCCTGCTTCCCCCCTGCCTGCATAGAGCGAATCAACATCAACCAGATAAAAATAAACAGGAGAATTGGCCCAAAATTAAGAAGCACAACAGAGAACCAGTTTCTCTTAACTTCCCCTTTATATTTAACTCCATAGGTTTCCAGCTCTTCTACAAGCTTGGGATCCTCCACAGGCACAGTCTTGAATCTTACCTGCTCTCCCCTTTCGTTCGTAAATGTCCCTCTAATCGTAGTCTCGCTAATCAAAGCTTCCACTACCTGGCCTGACTTCAGATAGTTCTTAAATTCACTATAATCTATTTCCTTATATTCCTGTGGTCTCATCAATCTGGCAAAAAGCATAGCCACAAGAATAATGATTAGCCATATAGACAAACCCTTCAAAAGTTTATTCATATCTAAATCACCTCTTCCATCACTGAGACTGCTCCTTAATGTAAGGCATCTTCCTCTCCGGCAGAAATTGAACTTCCAGAACCCTTCTGGTACCTTCAGTAATTCTTGCCTTGTCGGCTCGCCGAATTCCCATAACCCAGAGAATATCGTCTCCATCCACGAGAAGAGGAATGCGGTCGCGCAAATTTCTCGATATTTTCCTATCAATAAAGAAGTCACTCAACTTCTTGGTACCTCTCAAGCCAAAAGGTCTAAAGCGGTCACCATCCCGTCTATTCCTCAACACTAAACCTTTCCAGTTTATCTTATCTACATCGAAATAAGCAGTATTAGTTACCCTGTGTGAAACGGGATGAGAATTTACAATTCTGGTATTGACCGTTAAGTCGAGTTGCCTGATCTCGTTTTTGCCAGGAACTCTGATTGGATAATTAAACCTCTTAAATCTTCCCTCAGGAGAAGATGAAAATGTCAGGAAATCCCCCTCTTTCCTGACGCTGAACTTCTTACCCAGATAAATTCTTTTTCCCTCAGAACTTTTGTAAGCTAAACTCCTTATCGCCTCTATCTGGCGTAGACTTACAATTCCTCCCAGAAGCCGATGTAGAACTCTCCTTTGAATAACTACATTATATCTTAAAAACCTCCTGAAATCAACCGAAATTTTCCCCTTTTCCCTTGAAACCACCCTACGAAAAACTCTCTCAATAACACTATCCCAATAGGCATTCTCTTCTTTAGAAATTTCTGACAAACGTAGAAGCGCTCCCTCGATGTTCCTATTGTAATTCTTTCTCAAAAGAGGAAGAAGATTTAACCTGATCTTGTTACGAAAATATTCAGTTCTCCTGTTCGACGAATCCAGACAGAATGTCAAATTATTTTCTTTCAAGTACTGCAAAATTTCTTCTCTATTTATTTCTATCAGAGGCCGGATGATAGAACTCCTTCCCAACTTTCTCACAGGAGCCATCCCGGACAATCCTTGAGGCCCGCTACCGCGCAAAAAGTGCATCAACACTGTCTCAACCTGGTCGGAAGCAGTATGGCCCAGGGCAATCTTCTTAATACCGAGCCTTGTGGCGAAGCTCTCAAGGGCCCTGTAACGCATATCCCTTGCCGCTTCCTCAATGGTTAGCCTCTTCCCTCTGGCATAAGCTGGCACATCCAGGGATTTAACAGTAACTGGTAGACCCATACCATCAGCGAGAGACTTTACGAACTTTTCTTCTCTCTTCGACTCCCTCTTTCTTATTCCATGATTAATGTGTGCAATGTGCAAGTCTAAATCCATCTCTTTCGCCAATCTATTTAGCATATGCAAGAGGCAGACCGAATCTGGCCCTCCAGAGACCGCCACCAGGATTTTATCTCCAGGAGAAATCATCCCATATTTTTCAATTATCTTTTTAACCTTCGGAAAGACCATTTTTCGATAAAAATAGCCCGCCAATAGCGGACCTATTAATAACTCCTTACCCCCATAAAGGAGTAGCGAAGCAAAGCTTCGCAATTCGTGCAACCTCTCCTCTCCCTTGACGGGAGAGGATGAAGCCTGCCCGTGCCGCGACACAAGCCACCCTGGCCGTTAAGGCCCAGAATGGGCAGGCGGCCAGGGGCGAGGGTGAAATCTAATCTGGTAGCGGCGGTAGGATTCGAACCTACGACACGAGGATTATGATTCCCCTGCTCTGACCAACTGAGCTACGCCGCCGCCAAAAGCCATGCCCAACCTTTCATATCGTGGGAAACGCCGTTTGAATTATATCTAAACTCCTTACAAAAATCAAGTAAAATAAAAATTTGCCAACCCTTTCATTTCCAAATGACCAAAAGCGGATAGAGGTTGCTGTTAAGTTAAGATTCCCAGAACTAGAATCTGGGTTGGTAAAGGTTTTGTTCAATTGTGACATCTCGGCCTTTGGATAACATCATCTATCTCCTTTTTACTTGACAAGAAGGCATAATTCTTGTAGTATCATCTAAAAATTTTCTCCGAGCCCTTTTACCTAAATCCAAAAGATATGGTGAGTGGCCGATAGAGTGCATTGAGAAATTGGTGTGCTTTCCGTGCTTGAGAAGGAGAAATGAACTCCAGTATTTTGCAAGTGCGGAATGCTGGATTTTTTATTTTTGATGCGGATAATGAAAAAAGTAGCCTGTCCTCTTTTTCTTGTCTTATTGGTTGTTGGATTTAGTTCTGAACTGAGCGCGCAAAAAAGCCTGATACTTGCTTCAACTACCTCAACATTAGATTCAGGATTATTTGATGTCTTGATACCACCCTTTGAAAAGAAATATGATTGCAAAGTAAAAATAATTGCCGTGGGATCGGGACAGGCAATGCGTCTCGCCAAAGATGGTAATGCAGACGTAATCCTTGTTCATGACAGAAAATCCGAGGAGCAATTTGTAGCCGAGGGTTATGGGGTAAAAAGGCTTGATGTAATGCATAATGATTTTTTTATTATCGGCCCTAAGAATGACCCTGCAGGAATAAAAGAACTTAAATCTTTAGAAGCATTAAAAAGAATCTATGAAACAAAATCCACATTTATTTCACGAGGTGATGATTCAGGGACACATAAAAAGGAGCTTTATTTGTGGGAAAAGCTAAGTATGAAGCCTTCCGGCACTTGGTACATTGAAAGTGGCACTGGTATGGAAGTTACATTGCGAATCACAAATGAAAGAATTGCATATTCATTATGCGATAGGGCCACATGGTTGTCACACAAAAAAGAGATTGATACGCTTGATTCACTTGTTAAGGATGACCCTGAACTCTACAACCCTTATTCTGTAATTGTAGTTTCTCCTTCCAAATCTCCCTGGGTAAAATATGATTTAGCAAAAAAATTTGCTGAATTTCTTAGAAGCACCGAGGGACAAAACATTATTAAAAATTATGGAATTGAGAAATTTGGTGAGCCCTTGTTTTTTCCTGATGTATTGAAATAAGCTAAAAAATAAATTCAAAAGGAGATGATATGAAAAAATATTTCTTGCTTTGTATCGTATTATCCTTTTCAGTAAGGACCGCATTTTCAATGCAGATATTGACAAATGCAGATTCTGATTTTCCTAAAATTAGTTTTGCCGGTTTCGCCAGGGTGAGATATACTGCAGATACTACCCAGGGAGCGAAAGACGGCTTTAGTATTGGTCAATCGAGGTTTGGGATTATTGGTAATATATCAAGAAATATTTCATATTGTTTCTCGCTTGAAGGTAGCAATACTGATACTATTAATAACAAGTTAATTTATGATACTTATATTGACATCAAATCAATCAAATATTTTATGCTACGCGTCGGGCAGTTTAAGTACAAGTTTTCACTTGAACAGAGTATCCCGGACGCTGATTTAGAACTGATAAATAAATCGGATATTGTAAATAACTCTGTAAAGCCCACAAGAGATATCGGTATCGAACTTTCCAGAAGTTTTTCTTTGAAATCCATAAAATCAGATGTTTTTCTTGCAGTTATTAACGGTAGTGGTTTGAATCAGGCAGAGGAAAATTCTCAAAAAACAGTTGTAGGCAGAATTCTATTCCTACCCGTGGCCGGCCTCAGTATCGGGGCTTCAATTTACGATGGCTCCGTTGGCCTTACCAGTATTACAAAGAGCCGAACGGGTTTCGAAATGAAATATGAATTTAAAAAATTTATGTGTAAAGCAGAATACATTACAGGTAGTGACAAAACAACAAAGCAGGAAGGATATTATGTAACTGCAGGATATACCTTAATCCCATCTGTACTAATATTACTAAGATACGATTCCCTGGATCCAGATATAAATTTATCAAATAATGAAATTGGTAGGTGGACCTGGGGGGTGAATTATTTCATTGATAAAAATGTTCTCCTCAGGAACAATTACGAACAAAAAACGGAAACCCCGAGTATACAAAACGATTTGTTCATGACTCAACTACAAGTTAAATTTTAGAATAAAAATACAAAGAAATTCATATATCTGATATTAATTCCTCAAGTTTTTCTCTTTCACCTGGTTCCATTTTGTATGCGTGTTTCTCTTCCGGAAACCTCTTTCCTCTCACATCCTGTATGTATTGCCTGAAGGCTTCCGTAATATCGCTACTCAAAGAAGCATATTTTTTCTCAAATTCAGGAGTAAATACCCGAGACAATCCTAACATATCACCGGTAATCAGTACCTGACCATCACAATCAATTCCTGAACCAATACCCAAAATCGGTATCTTGCTTTTTTCTGTAATAATCTTTGCTACCTCCGGGGTTACAGCCTCAAGCAAAATAGCAAAAGCACCTGCTTCTTCAATTGCTTTAGCATCCAAAATTAACTCTAAAGCACTCTTAGCAGTTCTACCGCTAGCTTTGAATTCTTCTAACTGACCCGAACTTTGAAGAGTTAGCCCAATATGGCCCATTAGTACCATCCCCGCATCTACAATCCCTTTAATTTGATTAATCACTCTCCTTCCACCTTCAAGTTTAACAGCATCCACAGCTGCCTCTTTATAAAATCTCCCAGCGTTATATATTGACTTATCTACAGATTCCTGGTAGGACATAAAGGGCATGTCACCAATAACAAAAGTATTGGGAGCTCCTCTATGAACAGCTTCAGCATGAACAATCATCTGCTCCATCGTTACCGGTCTGGTATTCTTATAGCCATAAACAACCATACCCAAGGAATCCCCAACCAAAAGCATATCTAAACCTGCTATTTCAGCAAAAGTAGCAGTAGGATAATCCTCACATGTGAGAAATGTAATCTTCTCTCCATCGTTTTTCATCTTGAAAAAATCAAGTACACTCTTTTTATTACCCATTCTATTACCTCCATCTTTCTTCTTTGAGCAGCTTTCTCCCTCTCCTGAGAATGAGGTAGCCGGCTGTTGTGCAACGCCTGAATATGTTTTGGGATCTTGTTGAGCCTTGGGATTTTGGCTCGAATAATGAAAGTTGTCGTTATACCCACTGTTATAAGCGTTTGGGAAAGCCTTTGGCAGAGCTGGCCCTCTGCATCTATGTTTTCTTCAGTGTCCCTGTGCCAACAAAAGGCCCTTGCAGGCGAATGCAAGGGCCATTCCGAAATTTCCACCAGTACAAGCAACTACCAAAGGAAAACTATCACTCCTGGACTGCGACCATAGGTTCGCCACAATGCTTGGGGAGTTCTTTCGTGACTCCACAAGCACCGCCCATCCGGCATGCAAGCATTGTCCTCTCATCAACTTCAGTAACTATCATTGGCTGACCACAATGGATGGGTATCTCCTGCATTGTACCACATTTTTTGCATTTTAATTTTGCCATCTTTCCCCCCTAGTAGCGTTGTGATTAATCCCCTCCCAGAGATTCGGAGTTACACTAGCACCTCCTTTCTGGTTTTATGCGTTTTTGTTCCTATAACACAGAACTTATTCACAATAAGCTCGTCATTTTCACGCCGATACCGCATTAATCTTTCACTCCATCCATTTCGAGTTTAGCGAACTTACCGAAATCTTCATTCCACGACCAACTTCCCTCTCATATTATTGTGGCCCGAGCCACAATAAACAGAGCAGCGAAACATGAACTCGCCTTTCTTATCCGCAATAAACTCTATGATATTCTTCTTACCCGGTTCAATGCGGTCGTCCATATTAAATCCCTCTAAAGCAAAGCCATGTGTGACGTCCGTGCTTCTTGCGATAATTTTTACTCTGTCACCCTGGTTTACTCTTATCGTATCCGGTGAGAAAGAGAAACGCCGCGCCTCAAGATAGATAATCCGATCTGGGCCATCAATCTCAAATCCTGTTTCCCTCCAGCCAACGGTACCCCTATCCAGATTGTGAACATTGGTGTACCCCATATCTACCAATTCCTGCGCCGCCTGGGCACTCATCGACCCTGTACGACAATAAACAACAATTTTTTCATCCTTTTCTGGTAACCTGTCCTTATTCTCCTCGATTGCATTAAAAGGGATGAAGTCGTCTGTTCCCTGAATGTGTCTCTGTTCGGGAATATGAACATCGATTAGAACAAAATCTTCTCTGTCGTCAAGCATTTTTTTTAAGTCTTGGGCACTAATATTCTCAAAACTATATCCACTTTCATAGCTCGAGGCTGTGAATCCCTTCTTCTGGGTCTTCTCCTTACTCATGTTCTCCAAACTAAACGCATCCGCACTGATAAAGCTACAAAGGATGGCAAAGACCGTAATTAGTCTACTCAATGCTATAATCATTAATGCTTTTTTCATCTCTTTTCCATCTTCTTTTGGCAGCGCAAGACCCAGCTTGTGTAAGTCTTTAGAAATCTATTGGTGCAATTACCTCGCATAAATCATTATATGTTTAGCAAGAACAGATTTCAATTGGCTATCTCTACTTTTTTCTGACTTAATTCCACCTATGCCCATTCTGCAGGGAGTGCTCGCTCTTTGTTCCATTCCGTCTTCTTTGTTTATATTTGGCTTCGTTTGGCGTAACTGGCCGACAAGGGGCTCGGGACCGTCTTTCTGTAGGACTGAGAGGCGGTGTCTATTAGAGAGGGGGAAATTTTTTTAATTTTTTGCTTGACATACCATAGTAGGGTATGGTATACTTTGAATGTAAGTTAACTATCTCTCCAAGGGCGTGCAAAAATGAATGTTCAATGGCCTGCACATGTTGAGGAGTTAAATCGGCTGAGAAGGATTGAAGGTCAGATTCGGGGAATCCAGAAGATGATTGAAGACAAGAGGTACTGCATAGATATACTTACCCAGATTTCCTCTATAGTAGCAGCGATTATGCAGGTGGAAAATAATATCCTGAACCGGCACTTGAGAAGCTGTGTCTACGGTGCATTAAGAAAGGGAAACCGCGAAGAAAAAGAAAAGAAGATAGGGGAAATTGTAGAAATCTTGAGAAAGTTCAGGAAATATTAAAAAGCAAAGATGGCCGTGATTTACGATGGCTAAAGATGTAATTTCAAAATGATAAGAATTGGGGGAGGATGCTATGAATGCCAATCCGAGATATGATTACGGTTTTGGGAGTCTTGTACTATTTAACATTGGTTTCTTTCTACTTTTTGTTCTTGGTTTCATTAAGCCGAAGAAAAAGATTGAGTGGAAGTCAATGAGAGTGCTTATTGCTTTTATTGTAGCTCTTTTTACAGAGATGTTTGGATTTCCTTTGACCATCTATTTTTTGACAGGCATTTTAGGCAATAGGTATCCCTCTTTGGACCCATTTTCTAATCGCAGCGGACACCTATGGCTGGTGTTCTTGGGAATTGAAAATTCGGACATAGCATTCCTGATAATCCATCTGGTCAATATTGGTTTCATTGTGGGAGGTTTAACTCTAATGGCTCTTGGCTGGAAAAAAATCCATAGAGCCAAAGGAGAGCTGGTAACCACCGGTATTTATAGTTGGGTGCGTCATCCTCAGTACCTGGGAATTTTCCTTTTGATGATCGGCTTTTTGATTCTGTGGCCAACACTGGTGACAGTAGCAATGTTCCCTATTTTGATGTTCGCATACTACAAATTGGCAAAAAAAGAGGAAGAATACTTAAAACAGAATTTCGGGCATGTCTATGTGGAATATCAACAGAAGGTACCTCGTTTCATTCCCCGATTCTTTCCGAGGTAGAAAGATATGGAAAAATTTGGCAAAGTTGAAAGGGGTATACTCTATGGAGGTGAAAAAATATGGTTAAAGATGTAGTTTGCGGTATGATAGTAGATGAAAAAGCGACAGAGCATAAACTGGAATACAATGGTGGGACTTACTATTTCTGCACTCCAGGCTGCCGAGAACAATTTTCTAAGAATCCGCAAAAGTGGACGAAAACGAAAGGCTGGTGGGGAAAATTCCTGGACAGATTGGTCGAGGCTAATAGGAAGCAGTTTCAGGGCAAGCCACCCAGCTGCCATTAACCGTGAACCTTTGCTTGCCTTCTTCGACTGCGACCATAGGTTCGCCACAATGCTTGGGGAGTTCTTTTGTGACCCCACAAGCACCACCCATGCGGCACGCAAGCACTGTCCTCTCATTAACTTCAGTAACTATCATTGGCTGGCCACTGCCGATACATAACCTTATCACCGTTCTTCATAGAAATTCTATTTATCTTATGTTGGGAGCGGCACGCTTACCTTTATCCTAGTCCCTTGACCCTTTGCGGTTTCTACGGCGAAAGTCCCTCCCAACCGTTTCGCCTCCTCACGCATCGCCTTCAGTCCAAAACGTTTGGCATGTTTGCTCCTGGCTAAAGCTTTCTTCAAATCGAATCCCTTCCCGTCATCTTCTATAATAAGGTGGAAATTTCCCTTCGGAGGGTTTGTTAATCTCAAATCGACCCTTTTCGCCATAGCATGTTTTCTCACATTGTTCATTGCCTCCCGAATGATTCGATACATACCCACCTGTGCCGGTACAGGAAGACTCCTTTCCAGTTTAACTCTTAAGCTACACTTAATCCCGCTCTTCCTTTCAAACTCCTGTAAATACTGTTCGAGGACAGCAACAAAGCCCGCTCTGTGAAAGTTGGGGAGGTGTAATCCAAACATTACTTGCCGGGTCGCCTTAATACTTTTTGCCAACATATTTCTCAATTCCAATAGTTGTTTCTTTGCCTCTACTTGATTATCGTCCAGAAGCTTCTCACAAGTCTCGGTTTTCAAAAGTGAGGCAGCCAGAGTCTGGGCTAAAGTGTCGTGAATCTCCTGGGCCAACCTGGCCCTTTCTTCTGAATCCGCAACCCCCCTGTAGAGACCGACCAGTAAGTGGGTTCTCTTCTCTACTTCTTTCTCCAGTTCCCTGGTACGGTCTTCCAATCTCTCCTCCAATCTCTTTCTTTCCGTAATATCGGAGACGATGGCGAAGCTTCCAGCGAATTTCCCTTTTTCATCAAAAAAAGGCATCCCACTAAAAAAGAGGAAAAGCTCTTCCCCTCCCTTTTTCTTAAACTTTAGACTATATCGCGATGATTGGCCCTTAGGCCTTTTTTCTAATTCCCTTCTGAACTTTTCTTTACTTTTTCCTTTAAACAAATCTAAAACATAGCTGCCCAGAAATTCATCTTTACTTAAACCCATAATCTCACACAACCTACCGTTAACATAAATTACCTTCTGATTCTTATCAACAACGCCCACACCTTCACTCAAATTTTCCATCAAAAGTCTATATGGCTTTACCAGCTCTGATTCTGGCCTCACCTTCTTCAACATTTCTTTCACCTTTCTTAATCAAGCCTGGATTTGCTCTCACGTATTCCAGGCCTCAGGTCGCTATTACTTGCATAAGGGAAGATTGGGTCTTTTCCCTCTGATTCGTCTTCGCCTATTTAAACTACACTGTAATTGCGAAATCAGTACTTCAAAATAAAAACACAAAAAATGCCCGGCTCCATTTTCTCCAGGCTTGTATTCTTTCTCCCACCCCCTAATTAAATAATGCTACAAAAACCCAAATTTGTCAAGATTATTATTTTCTCTATTCCTATATAAATTCAAGACATCCCGAATGCATTAAATAAAAAACCGCCAGTACCCTCCCCGGTACTGGCGGTAGTGTAAGAGGGGAGATTATATTCCCTCTTATTCTTCAAAACTATTGCCCACAAATAGCCTTATCCCCGATTCGGGAATTACTTGTACTGCGTCTCCCGAAGTACTTAAATCGTCACTCCACTCTTCATAGACGCATTCCATATCCTGGTAATTGTAGTCTTTATAGTCGGAACTAGTCGGCCTGAAAGCCCAAAAGCATTCCCAGTCCTCTGTGTAACCTCTCCCCGAAAGTATGGCTGCCATTTTCTCCTTTTCTGAGAAGTTAGAACCAGGGTCAAAATCCAGTCTGAACACCCTGCCATATTCCCATATATATTCCTTTCCCGTCCTGTTGTCTTTTCCGTATGAGAAAGCGTGCGCCATTCTGGGAGATACGAATGCCAGTTCATACAAATCATCGTAACCATGGGATTTCAGGGCGTGTAACTGGAAGAGTGCTTGCTCATCACAATCTCCACCTCTTAGCTCGAACACTTCCTTGGGGTCGCGGTCGTAGCCATTCTGCGGGATATACTGCAGGTTCCCTCTGGTGTACCTTATGACTTTATTCATAGTATCCAATCTTTCCACACTTTCCGCAAATGGCAGGCGAAAATCGGGCAAAACATTGAATGGGCCATCGTCCTCTGGAATATAACTTTCGTAATATTTGCTCTCAACAAGCTCAGCCGGCTTGGGTGCAATCCCGTACCTGAAACTTACTCCAAAAATGTTACCGTTTCCGTTCTCTAAATAGTTGTTGTCTCTTGTCCAGTATGCTTCAAAATATGCATTGGAAAAAGTTCTACCCAGTGAAATCGTGATTGCCTCTTTCCCTGCCAGAAGGTCCTGAGAGAAAAGTCCCCTCGTTAACCAATTGCCTAACTGGACTCCCATGCCTGTCAGGTTCCTCTTCCTCTCAAATTCTATTCCATCTCTAATATCTAGAGAATTTAATAGTCCAATACCAAACCTCTCTCCAGCATAGCCGATACTAACTTCGTAGGTGTCCTCTCTCATCGAATCCAGGAAAAAGTACTTATCTGGATTGTAATTTATTTGAGTTCCCTTCCATCCCAATCTTAATATAAGTGGAGAAACCTCTACTCTGCCGCCCGCCTCGAACTCAATTCCGCAATTGTCAATCTGATTAATCTCATCATAGGAACTATAGGTCGTGTAGCCCGTGGCTCCCGTCTCAAAAGTTATCCCTTTTAGCTCTTTCGAAATCGAGAAGCCTGTCTCTGCTCCGTATAGGAGTTGCGAAGGGTATGGGGGGTCTATTGGCTCGGCAGCAGTAGTCACTGAAAGGTAACCGCCTCTAACCCCCAGCTTGGCCTTCAGGCGAGTGGATGCGAGATTCCACTGCGGGAGCCATTCAGCTCCTATTTTATAAAGTGCGCTTCGCTCCAATACCGGATTATCATTGGTAAAACATATCTTTACATCTATCTTTCCAGAACCTATATCAGAAGTTCCTACACCGATAATTGTACCTATGGAAAAGCCGCTCACTTCACCTACAAAAGACTCTTTGGCTTCCAGGAATCCTTCCACACGATCATTGCCATAATTGAATTTGCCGAATAGCGTATTATCCAGGATATGGAGATCCCCTATGACCGTGTGGTCTGTGGTCTCAGCAATTGCAATAGTACTTAGACAAAATATGGTCAATATAATACAAAAGCCGAACAAGCACGTTTCCCTGCTTATTCGGCTCAATATATTCTTTATTGTCTTCGGCAACCCGGCCATCATAGAGATGACTCCTTAGATCCGAGGTTTTGCGCCCCCCGATTTCTCGAGGTTTGCCTTTATCGGACAATGTAGAATGTAACATTACAATATTATATTGTCAAAACTTCCTGAGCCAAATATTATGTTACCACACAAACCCCTCTTTGTCAACCCCATTTTTTATCAAAAATTTAACAAAAACTTAACAAAAACTTAACAAAAA
>CAZTSA010000035.1:0-13285 GCA_964616885.1 uncultured Clostridia bacterium | reverse complement strand
TGATGACCTCAGCAATGCGAGGTATATTTTTGAAAGACGCCCGCACGCGTAATGAGGCAATGGCCTTAATTGGCAAGTAAAAAATGGGGTCAGAAAATGGGGTCAGCTCTATTTTGGGTTCATTATACCTCCGTGATAGGGCCAAAAATAGAGCTGACCCCATTTTTCTATAAGTGAGTTCATAAAATGGCTGGAACTCAAGTGAGAGTTATTAGTTTAGGTGATTATCCCTCTGCTCGCTCAGAAATGGCAAGGATTGGCGTACATGAGGCGGGTATCAGGATAATGGAAAAAAGGGCGATTTTCTACTCCATTAAGCTGGAAAATGTCAAGAGTCAAGCTGCCAATATCATCAAACAGGAGATGCTATCATCAGGAGGTGAGGCGGCAGTCTCCTGGGATGTGATGAATTTATCTGGAAGAAATTCGGATGTTCTGCTTTTAGGTACGGAGAAGCAGCTGGAGGAGTTAACATTCAAGCTTTCTCGGCAGCCTTTCGGCCTTCCTCTACTCGGTCAAGAAATCAAGAGGGCTCTCTCGAATTACCAGAAGAGAGATTTCAAATTAGTTTTCAAAGGGCATACCCTGCAATTGGGCAAGAGGGCGTTAATTATGGGCGTTCTAAATGTGACCCCGGACTCTTTTTATGACGGGGGAAGGTACGATAATTTCAACAAGGCAGTGGAACATGGCTTTCAGATGGTCGAACAGGGTGCGGATATTATTGATATTGGTGGCGAATCGAGCCGCCCTGGGGCCAAACCAGTGGAAGAGAAGGAAGAACTGGAGAGGGTGATTCCAGTAATAAAGAAACTTGCATCCAGAGTCAAAGTACCCATCTCCATTGACACTTATAAATCGAGAGTGGCAAAGAAGGCCATTGATGCTGGAGCAACTATGGTAAACGATATTTCTGCGTTGCGTATGGATGAAGCAATGGCTAACATAGTACGGAGTAGCAAGGTGCCTGTTTGCCTGATGCATATGCAGGGTACTCCGCGGAATATGCAGAAGAATCCAAAATACAAGGATGTAGTGAGCGAGATATTTACCTTTTTTAGAGAAAGGATAGATTTCTGTGAACAGGCAGGCATTGAGGTTGAAAAGACTATTGTGGACCCGGGAATAGGGTTTGGTAAGACGGTCCTCCATAATCTGGAAATTCTAAGGAATCTGGACCAATTCAAATCGCTTGGTAGACCCATTATGATTGGGGTCTCCAGAAAATCGTTTATAGGGAAAGTCCTCCAGGTGGAGCCTGAGGAGAGATTGGAAGGGTCTCTCGCTTCGGCGATGTGGTGTATGATTAAGGGAGCAAGTATCCTGAGGGTTCATGATGTCAAGGAGACAAAGAAGGCAGTAAAGATGCTTGAAGCAATCGAATAGGCGTAGAGCGGGCTCAATGAATTGAGCCCCTACGGAAGCAAAGCTTGCGCTTTCTTGGTACAAGATGGGATGTAGGGATGTAGCTGCACAGTGACAGCTCTGCTAAATGGTAGCCGCAGGCTTCAGCCTGCGTAAGGAGGTGAGGATGGCAGGAGATATTGAAGTTAAACAAGTAAAAACCAAGAAGGAGTTGATGGACTTTATAAAATTTCCCTGGAGCATCTATAAAGGCGACCCATACTGGGTGCCTCCATTAATCAGGGATGTAAAACTTATTTTGGGTGAAAAGAATCCTTTCTGGCGCCATGCGGAAAAGGAGCTTTTCCTTGCCAGAAGAGATGGCAAATCTATAGGGAGAATTGCTGCTATAATTGACCATAACTATATAAATTTTCATAAGGAAAAGACGGGGTTTTTTGGCTTCTTTGAGTCGCTGGAAGATTATGCCGTTGCAGAAAATTTGGTTAACAGGGCAAGGGAGTGGCTGAAAGGGAGAGGAATGGAAAAGATGGCTGGTCCGATGAACCCTTCTACCAATGACGAAGTTGGCCTTCTTATAGAAGGATACGACTCAAGCCCTTACATTTTAATGACCTACAATCCAAGATACTATATTGACTTTATGGAAAGATATGGTTTAGTTAAAGGGATGGATTTCTTTGCTTACTTGATGGAGGTAAATAAGGGTCCTTTAGAAAAATTGGAAGAAGTGGCTGAGAAAATAAGAGAGAGAAGTCCCGGTATTGAGATTCGGCAGGCGAGACTGAAAGACTGGAAAAATGAAGTGGAGAATGTTCGTAGAATTTACAATAACGCATGGGAAAAAAACTGGGGATTTGTTCCCTGGACAAAGGAGGAATTCTATACTGAAGCTATGAAGCTAAAGCCATTTCTGATACCAGGGACAATTCCCATTGCTGAAGTGGATGGTAAGGCGGTAGGGATGTTGGTTACGGTTCCTAATTATAATGAAGTGACAAAAAGGATGAATGGTAAGATGAATCCCTGGACTATTTTGAAATTCTTATGGTACAGGAAGAAGATTACTACTCAGCGTTTACCCATCTTCGGCGTGGTAAAAGAATATCAGAAGAAAGGAATCGAGACCCTCCTTATGTTGGAAGCATTGAAAGGTTCTCAGAGAGTTGGCTATAAGTACTGTGAGTTTTCGTGGGTATTGGAAAATAACATCTTGACCCAGCGAGCAGCACAGATGATGGGTGGTAAGTTGTACAAGAAGTACAGGGTATATCAGGCAAGTATTTGAAAGTATTAATGTTTCGAAAATCTGATTCGATACTTTGAATTAGTTCTATACCATTTCACTGTTCTCGTCATAGCCTCATCGAAAGAGATTCTGGGCTGGTAACCAAGCTTAGTTCTCGCCTTTTCTATACTGAAATGGTAATCCTTACCCGCATTGGCTATTCTGTAGCGCGTTATTATGGGTGGCTTTTTTGACCTGAATAATTTCAGGATTGCCTCGCAGACGGCCCCGGCAGAATAGGCTAAGGGGTAAGGGATGGAAAAGAGGGGTGGCCTGACGCCGAGCTTATAGGCAATTTTGTCAGTATACTCTTTCCAGGTGATATCGAGCCCATCCGTGATAATGAATGTCTCTCCCACCGTATCTTTCTTAGTTCCAGCAAGTAGAATAGCGTCTATAAGATTTTCAATATAGGTTGGACAGGTTAATGCTTTTCCTTTGCTGATATAGACCATCTGCCCTTTTTCCAGAAGTTGTGCCATTTTTGCAAAAGTTGTTCGGTCTTTCGGCCCAAAAACATTACCGGGTCTGATAATTATTGTAGGTAAACCTTTTTCTATGTGGAATCTATTTACCAAATCCTCTGCTTCCCTTTTGGTTATGCAATAAGGAAATATGGTGGGCATCTTTGGAGAATCCTCTGTAGCGTTGCGGAAACCCCAGAAGCCATGAACCGCAGCAGAACTGATAAAGATGAACCTTTTGACTCCAGACCTCAGTGAGCTTTCCAGGAGATTTCTGGTGCCTTCCACATTAATCTTTCTGAATAGTTCTATTGGCCCCCAGTCTGAGGCTAATCCCGCCACGTGATACACCACATGCACTCCCCTGGTGGCATTATCTAATGTGTCTCTACTTGACAAATCTCCAAAAAATAATCGTACCTTTAAGCCTTCAAGAAAGGAGAGGTCGCTCGTTTTTCTCACCAGGCCCGATACTTCCTGACCTTCTTCGAGCAGGCGTGCTGCCAAGTTGCTTCCAATAAAACCATTTATCCCAGTAATAAACGCTCTCATAACAAAAAAGGGGAGAGACTACTTTTTCCCATCCATCCTCAAAAAGTTTTTGAGACTACACCATAATTACGAAGAAGTCCGTAAAGAATCCTATATAGGAATGGATTATGAAAGGATATAATATAGACCGGGTTCGTAAAGCGAGATAGCCTAATGCTATTCCCAGAACTATTGACCCTATGAATTCAGGCTCTGGCTTATTAAAATGTAAAAGGGAATAAGGAATAAGCTGCAGGAGAATTGCGTATGCATTGCCAAATTTTTCTCTCAGTCCAAATAGCATGTACCCTCTAAAGAAAAACTCCCACCCCACATAGTACAACAAGATATAAGAAAATTCATACAATAGGAAAACCGAAATATTGTCTTGGACCAGTTTTGATAGTGGATATACAGCACGAATTTCTGGCATGCGGGACCCCAGGAATATTATTGGGGTTACAATGGCAGGAATAGTTATAATAGTAAAGAGTAGTCCATATTTTCTATCCCCGAGAGTCCATCCGTAATCCTTGAGTTTCTCCCTGAAAACCAACTTTACGATTATTAGAGGTAAGAGGAAAAGCAGGATGAATGTAGCCAAAAAGTGGTAGGTATATCGATACGTGTTGAAATAGTGATGGTTAGAAAGTTGTGAAAAATATCGTGCAAACGCCTCGCCGGTTCCATGGTAAATGTAAATTAACAAGATTATGGGGACAGAAAGGAGGAGAATTTTTACTTTCCAATCACCTTCTTTTAGCGTTTGGATGAATCTCAATGTTTCTCCACTATCAAGCGAATTTTTTCTTGGGCAAAATCACCTGAAGAGCCTGAGGGTAGACTTCAAATCTTTGAGGGAGCGTACCCATCGTCTCTCCATCAACCTGGATCCAGACTTCCCCCGCAGCATCTATCTCTATCTTTTTTGCTCGAGTGTGTTCCACGTCCTTGAAATGGAGATGGCGCTCGAGAAAAATAGCCAGAACATAACGGAGGATATCTCTTTTTTTACCATTTTTAAAAAGGATAATGTCCAGATACCCGTCGGCTATATCGGCTTCTGGAACGATTTTTGAGGATATGCCGTAGAAACTTCCGTTGCAGATAATTGCCTGAAAGCCCCGGCAGGAACAGCCATCGATTGTAACAGAGAGTTCAATTCCATGGTACCTAATGAACTCACGCATTCCTGATATTATATGAGCAGGAACCCCCCCAAGGGTTCTCACCAGGCGGGGGTCTAGTGAGTGAATTACAGAGGCATCGTACCCTATTCCTGCCATGGAAACAAAGTAGCGGGAAGAAAGGCCGGTCCCCACTTTTCCCAGGTCAATTTTTCTTATATATTTTTCAAGGATAATTTCACAGGCTCGGAGAGGGTCGAGTGGAATGCCTGCGGAAAGGGCATAAATATTGCTTGTGCCGCAGGGAACAAATCCTATGGGGATGGAATTATTGGAAGATACTACGCCATTGATTACTTCATTTAAAGTCCCGTCCCCTCCGCACACCACAATCAAGTCATACTCTTCCCCGACTGTTTTCCGGGCCTCCACAAAGGCGCCATTTTTCTCTTTAGTTATGGCAAAACTGAGTTGGTTACCCTTGCCCAGAATTTCTCTAATTCTTGGGAGATAAATGTCAACTTTCTTGCCACCAGACAAGGGATTTACAATCAATTTCATTCTCATAATGCCGAACCCCTCTTAGCTTGACTAAGTATATCAAACAATGCAGTCCCAGTCAAGGCCAAACTGCATTTTTCCCCTTGCCTTTTTGGAGAATTTGAGGTAATCTAAAGAAGGGGGGAATTATAATAGGTTTTACGGAAATGTATGTGCTAAGCAAGTATATCCTGTCTTAAAAATGGGGAATATAAGACACTATTTCTTATCATTTCTATTTCTTGCCGCTTTTGTCCCTTATTGCTGGGCCCTTCCTGACTTAACTGTCTCCAACATCTTGTTCAGTGAAGATTACCCTGCCTCAGGTGAAGTATTTATTGTTTCGGCAACCGTACATAACAGTGGCACTGACTATTCTGAACGAGTTTTTGCCAAGAATACCGAAGAGACGAAACCGGAACTGCGTCAAGTTGATCTATACAATAACCAATGGTTAGCTCAATCGTTCCAGTATACAGAAAGTGTTAATCTGACAGGCGTAGCTCTTTATATAAAAGATATTGAAGTTGATGATTCGTTAACTGTAACAATAGAAACAGACCTTCCCACACACGCACCAAGTGGAAATTTGGTTGTTACGGGTGCTTCAACGACAGTAAATAGTAGCGGCGGGTGGTGGTACTGGACCGATTTTATGTTTCCTGAATTAGTTCCTTTATCAGCTGATACTACATACTGGATAGTAACTCACAACTATGACATATACGAAAGTTCAGGATATTCAGTAATACATACTACCAGCAATTATTATGCTGACGGCATAGAGGTTTACTCATATGACCAGGGAGGCGCGTGGGCGGAATGGGCGGGCCGTGATTTGCTGTTCAAAGCGTATCGCTCCACAACAACTATAGTCAAATTCTATGATGGAGACCCCGATTCGGGAGGCTCTCTCATTGGCACAGACAAAATATCTCCGGTTCCCGGCGGAGGGGGTAGTGTAACCGCATCCATCTCCATTTCTACTTCTGCTGGTTATCATGATATTTATGCCCATGTAGATAGGGATAATTACATTGTTGAACAGGATAAAACCAATAATAAAGCTTATAGAACAATTGCTGTAGATTTTCCAAGAGTTATAAGTGCTGAAACAATTGATGATGACCTCGACGGCTGTATAGATGCTTATCATATTGTTTTCCATGAAGCGGTAAAAGATTCCAATCCTCTATTCAATCCAGCAGGTTTTACAGTTGATGGTCATAGTATCATAGGAGTGTTCACGACTTTAGCAAATCATCCGGATGAATTAGATGACAATGATATTTATCTATGCTTTACTGAGAGTGGAGTCCCTGATACCGGCCTCCTTCCCGAAATCACTTATAGTAGCACTACCGGAAAACTGACAGACCTGGACGATGGTAATCCTTTGCTTGATATTGGCCCTGCGGACATAGTAGAGACAGATGGAACTTCCCCGGCAATCCATTCTCTTCTTTCTTTTCCCCAGAACGGTGCTCTGGGTATACCTATTGATACCTCAATTCAGATTATTTTTGCTGAAGAGATGGACGTCTATGCTACAACCAGCGCTATCAAGGTAGAAGCAATTGTAAATAAAAATGGAGAAACTATAACTCCTGAGGTAGTTTCAGGGAGTGTTTCGCCCTCTTACGACGCAAATACCTGCCGACATAAGTTCATTTTCCAACCAGTTTCTCCTTTAAAAAATAATCATACCTATCGGGTTACGCTTAGTACAACGGCAACAGATATCGTGGGTAAGCCTCTTGGCGGTTTTGAATTTAGTTTTACCACGATTTCCAATTATAAGGAGTCAAATACATTCGCATCAGGCGAAAGCAAAATGAAAATAATTTTAGATGCCAGAACATTGAAAGAGGATTTTTTTGTCCAGATAAGCACCTCTCCCCTTAAGGATTCTCCGAAGAAAAAGAAGATAATCGATGCCAATAATAAACTTGATACCGATGATGACCCATTTTCCTTTACTTTGAAGCCTTCCCTGGTAGAGATAGAAGCATTTGATGCCAGTGGGAATCCGATTATTGACACTTTCGAAATTCCAGCAAAAATAGCCTTATCATACGTAGACAGCGGCCCTGAAGATGGAATTGTTGACAAGACATCACCTCCATTAAGAGAAGACACATTAGCAGTGTACTGGCTAAATGAGTCACATAGTCTCTGGGTGAAATTGGCAAATTCAGTAGTTGACAATCAGTCCAATGTTGTCACAGCTCCCATGTTTCATTTTAGCATCTTTAGCCTTCACGGGGTTGGGACATCTGATTTGAGTGATGCGTATGCCTATCCTGTTCCATTCATGCCCAGTCGAGGAGATACGGATATTACCTTTACAAACATTTCTTCTTTATGCACAATTAAAATATATACATTGAACGGTGAACTTGTTAAGACTATCGAAAATACAAGCGGTATAGCCAGTTACCCGTGGAACGTTACTAATGATAGAGGAGAAAGGCTGGGAAGTGGAGTTTACCTTTACATGATTAAGAACGATAAAAGCAAAAAGAAAGGAAAATTAATAATCATCCGATAAAATTTTATGAAAAGATACGGATATAGATTAATTATCTTCATTTTATCCACTACTTGCTTCTCACTGCCGGCTTGTTTTGCCAGCGGCGTGGGCACGACCGGAGCAAATTTTTTGAAGATAGGCGTTGGAGCTAGACCTCTGGGAATGGGAGGTGCTTTTGTTGCAGTAGCGGATGATGGTAATACTATTTGGTGGAACCCGGCTGGAATTGCCAGTATAAATCGGAGAGAGATAACCTTAATGCATAATGAAATGGGTGAAGATATTCGGTATCAATTTTTGGCTTATAACCAGCCAGTACGAAAAATGAGAGGAGGATTGGGAGGAAGCATATCTTATCTAAGTATTAGCGATATTCAAGGATATAGCCCTGGGGGAACAGAGACCAAAAAGTTGAGCTCGTATGATTTAGGTATTAGCTTATGCTATGGTTTAAGAATTCTTCCTTCCCTTTCAGGCGGAATTAATTTTAAATTTATTAACGAAAAGCTGGCTGATGAAAAAGCTTCGACCTCGGCATTTGATATAGGAGGATTATGGAAGGCGCCTCTTTCTGGTTTACAATTCGGATTTAATATTCAAAATCTCGGGGCAGGACTTAAGTTTATCGATGATAGATCAGCCCTTCCCATAAACTATAAACTGGGATGCGCTTATGAATTTATGTTTTTTGGCGCTCAATCAATCCTTGCATTGGACTTGGACATACCCATTGATTACAGTTGCTTTGTGAATGGCGGAGTTGAATGCAAAATATACAATCTAATTGCTTTACGTGCAGGATTCAAATCAAAGGATGATTTGTCTAGCGGGTTACGTTTGGGAATTGGAATCGGAGGGAAAAATCTATTAATTGACTATTGCTGGGTTCCTAGAGGAGATTTTGAGGATAGCCACCGCATAAGTGCCAGTTTACGTTTTGGTGGGGAGTATGAAGAGAGTATGATTGAGAAAGATATTAGAGAACATTTTGAGCAAGGAAAGAAATACTTCTATAATGGCCAAATACTTAAGGCTTACAATGAGTTTAGAAATGTTCTCTTAGTTAGTCCAGGGCATAAAGACGCACGAGATTTCATAAGCCGGATTGAGGTTAGTGTAGAAGAAGTGGGAGTTGCAAGGGATATTACTAATTTCTTTACTCTCGGAGAAAAGTATTACAGAAAAGGTGACTTAATCTCCGCTCGCGCAATGTTTGAAGATATCGTTGCTCTTGACCCCGACCATCAAGGAGCTAAAGACTACATCAAGAGAATTGAAGAAACGTTCAGTGAAGTCGTTGATTTTATCTTTGTAAGAGGGGTATCGCACTATGAACAAGCAAATTACGTTGACGCTCTTGTTGAAATGAAAAAGGTTTTAGCGCTTAACCCGGACCATCGGGAAGCAAATAAATATGTTGCACTCATTGAGGAAAAGCAGAGTGAACTTGAGAAAATCGAATTAGCGTTAAAGAAAAAAGAGGAAGAAGAAAGAAAAAACAGGAGAATCTCCACTCACCTTAAGAAAGGATTGACTTATTACGAAAAGAAACAATGGAGGAAGGCAATTGAATCATTTGACGATGTATTGACGCTTGCTGGTGAACACAGGGTGGCATTGGAGCATAAAGCTATTTGCTACTATGAACAAGGACTTATTTTTCATCGGGAAGGCAAATTGTTGGAGGCGCTTGATACTTTTAACAATGTACTCAAGATCAACTCGGAACAGAAGGAGGCTCAAGAGCAAATTTCCAAAATCAAGGAGGAATGTAAGGATAAAGCAGAGGAGTACAATCGAGAAGGCTTAGTAGAATATTCCAAAGGAAATTTGGAGAAAGCTATAGAAGCATGGGAGAAGGCGCTTCGTTTCAATCCCGACCTTGAGACCGCTCAAAAGAATCTGGAAAGAGCCCGAAAGGAAATAATCAAATGAAATTAAGAACAAAGTTTTCTTTTTTGAATAGTTTTTTGATTATCGCCGTCATTTTGGGAGTAAGTATTTTTCTTTTTATTGCTGAGAAACGGATTTTGATTCAAGAAATGGAGGAGAACCAAAAGAATCTTATTAAAGGATTGGCTCAGGTTGGCAAGGAATCGCTCATCACAAAGGACGAAATACTCCTCATAAACTACGTAAACCTGATAAAGAAAACCAGAGGAGTAATTTACGCAATGGTAACGGGTCCTCAGGGCAAAGTTCTTGCTCATACTGATGTGAGTATTTTGGGAACCATTGCTAATGATACTGTTGCCATAAGAGCTCGTTCATCAAATGAGCTTGTTACCCAATTGTATCTTGGTAAAGAAAAACAAAATATATTGGATATGGCTCTGCCTATATTTATTAACCAGAACAAAGTAGGGATTGCCCGTATCGGGTTTTCTCAGGATGGGCTACATAACATTGTAAAGGAAATGTTAAGGAAGACTCGTAGAAGAATCTTTGGTGTAGCAATAGTAATGTTAATCATCGGTTTTATCGGTGCTATAATTCTTGCTCAAATGATGACCAAACCAATTAACCAGATGGCAAAAGGAGCACAATTAATTGGCCAGGGAAAATTAGATACCACAATTGCCGTCAAAAGCAAAGACGAACTCGGAAGTTTAGCCAGGGACCTTAACAATATGTCCAGGCGACTAAAAGAAATTGACCAAATAAAAAATGATTTCCTCGCCAGTGTTACCCATGAGTTGAGGTCACCATTGACTTCATTAACGGTGTACATCGACCTCTTTTTCAAGGGGGCAGCGGGTGAGTTAAACGCTAAAGCAAAAAAGTTCCTAACAATTATGAAAAGAAGCAATAATCGGCTTTCCCGATTTATCGATGACCTGTTAGATATGGCAAAGATTGAACGGGGTAAGATGGATATAAAAAGGGAACCCTTAGGAATTCTCCCAATAGTTTCAGAAACAGTGCAGTTAATAAAACCTCAGGCTGACGAAAAGGCTATTGAAATAACAATGGATATTCCTGATAGTTTGCCTTTAGTCTTTGTTGATGGCGATAGAACTCGGCAGATTATCACGAATCTTCTTAACAATTCGATAAAGTTTACTCAGGAAAAAGGAAGGGTATCAATCAAAGTCCAGGATGAAAAAGAGTATCTTCAACTCAGTATTAGCGATACGGGGATAGGTATTCCGGCGGACCAAATAGGTAAGATTTTTGATAAATTTGAACAAGTTAGAGAGGCGAGAGAAAAGATAAAAGGGCCAAAAGGGACTGGTTTAGGTTTGGCAATTGTGAAATCACTTGTTGAGGCTCAGGGAGGAAAGATCTGGGTAGAATCAGAGGTGGGCACGGGTTCGACATTTTATTTCACCTTGCCCAAACAAGGAATGTAGACGAAAGCCTTTTTCTCACGGGTCAAGTTTAAGATTATGGGGGAGATAGTATGGCTGGTGAGCGAATTTTAGTTGTTGATGACGACCCTAATATTAGAGAAGCTTGTGTAGAATATCTGAGGATGAATAAATACAGTGTAGATGAAAGTGAAAGTGGAGAAGAGTGTCTTAAACTGCTCAAAGAGAGTTATTATCAAATTATACTCACAGATTTAATGATGCCTGGCATTGACGGAATTGGGGTATTAAAAGCGGTAAAAAGAGAATATCCCCAATCTGATGTAATTATAATGACTGCCTATGGTACGATTAAGAATGCAGTGGAAGCAATCAGGCTAGGAGCTTATGATTATGTCACGAAGCCATTTGACATTGACGAGCTGGGTTTACGGATTAAGAGATGCCTTGAGAAGCAAAAGCTTGCTCGAGAAGTTGATGAACTGAAAGAAGTGGTAAACCTCTACGAGGTAAGTAAGGCAATAGGGTCGCTTATGGATTTAGAGCAACTGCTCTTCCTCGTCATAAAATTAGCCACCGATGCTTTGGAAGCAGACGGCGGGTCTATAATGTTATTTGATAAAGAGACGGGAAAACTGATAGTAAAAGCAGCGGCAGGAAGAAGGGAAGATATGGTCATAGGGAAGAAGCTCAGTATTGGAGAAAGGGTAGCGGGATATGCGGCTCAGAAAAGTGAGATAGTGAAGATTGACGGAAGTTTAAAGGATGACCCGCGATTTCGCAAACTTGAGCAGTTTGACGGGATACATTCAGGAATAACCATCCCATTAATTAGAAAAGATAAGTTATTTGGCATAATCAATGTTCACAGAACTGGGAAAAAAGCCACATTTACCAAGCAGGATACTGACCTGTTATCTATCTTTGCTGCCCAGTCGGCAATTGCTATTGACAATGCATATCTTTTCAGCACGCTCCAGCAAGAAAAGGAAAAGATTGAAGCTGTTTTCAGAGGAATGGAAGATGGGGCCATTATCACCGACGCTCAATTGAACATAGTTATGCTTAATTCATCGGCAGAAAAACTGTTAAATGTAGAAATAGAAGAGTGCCTGGGGAAAAACCTTCTTGGATTCATTCCTGATTTTCAACCTTCAATTCTCTGGAAAGAACTGGAAAAGAAAGAGGAAAAAGTGGTCAATTTTGACCTCGTAAGAACAAAAGGAAAGGATCTCTTTCTTTCTGTTGCTGCAACCAAGATAGTGAACGAAGAAGGAAAATTATTGGGCCAGATTATGGTACTTCGGAATGTGACTAACCAAAGGAAAGAAGAGATGGTAAAGAGAAATTTCCTTAACCTCATTTCCCACAAGCTGAGAAATCCCCTCACAACCATTATGGGGTACCTTCCTCTTCTAAAGGAGAAAATGAAAGTACTTGATGAGTCAGAAAAAGAGGTTCTGGAGGCGATAGAAAGGGAAGGACAAATTCTTTCAAGTCACGTAGATAAGTTACTTATGTTTACTTTGCTTGAGGGTAAATATTTAGAAATGGAGAGAGAAAAAGTGAATGTAAGACACATCGTAGAGAATGCGTTGGAAATGTTAGCTAGTTTTATCAAGGTCAATCAGGCGGAAGTAGAGATAGATAGCAATCTAGACGATATTGGCCAGGTTTATGTAGATAAATTAAAAATCCAGAATGTCATCGAAAACTTAGTGGAAAACGCAATAAAGTTTAATGGTAAAAAGGTGAAAAAGGTAAAGATTAGTGGCCGCTCTCTGGATGATAGGTTTATTCAAATGGAAGTAGCCGATAACGGGCCAGGTATTCCTTCTGAAGAGCAGGGAAAAATATTTCAAGGGTTCTACCAGGTGGAAGAATATTTTACTGGAAATGTAGAAGGAGTAGGATTGGGGCTCGCTCTGGCAAAGCGCGTCGTAGAAGCTCATGGTGGGAAAATCCGGGTTGAGAGCGAATTAGGAAGAGGGAGCACTTTCTACTTCACTATACCAAAAACAGAGCGGTGAGACTCTTTGGACTCCTCCCGAAAGGCAGGAGAGACCTTGTTTTTCACATCTATGAAAAGGCTTTGTCAAGTTAAATTTTAAGGTGTTCTTTGAAAA
>CAZTSA010000034.1:0-14093 GCA_964616885.1 uncultured Clostridia bacterium | reverse complement strand
GAACAACCGCGAAGAAAACACAATGACGGCTTCATTTATTCCCAGAGACCCTGGTGTCATTCCTATAAATATGGATAGAATGGATAATGATGATATTACCATGGCCTGTGTTAGAGAAACTTTGAGTGAAAAAGAGGAAAATGCAAAGGAAATGATTAGAATGTTGAAAAAGGCATGTAATAGAGCAATTAATACCAACTTGAAAACTACAGGAGTGGTCTTTTTCATTTCGTGCCATGTATTTATGGCATTAGTAATTCGACTTAAGAAATTACTTCCAAAATGTGGTAATTTCGGCGAAAAAGCAATAATTGCCAAAAAAAGTAAGAAGAATGCACCCAGTGTCGCAAAAACAATCCAGTTAAATATCCCATAATAGAAGTATGTTAAGCACATTCCAGCTATTCCCATGCCAGAGTTAACAAAAAGGATAACTATCGACGTTGCCACCAGGGCGGTCAAAAAGTAGGTGTAAGGAAAATCGTGATACTTTTTCAAATAGATTCCCCTTAAGCCAGCGCCGCCTTTGAAAGGCAACAAATAATTCCCCAGACTTGTAACTACAGATAAGCCAAACCATTCTCTACTTCTCAGTTTTATTCCAAACGATTCAGTTATTATCTTGGTGAATAGACCTACTAAGAATATATCCAATAAGGATAGAAATAATAAAATTCCAAAATATTTTAATGATAGGCCAGAAATTATTCCAAATTCATCGATATGATTTTTTACATAGACAGCTGCCCAAATCACCAGTGAAATTAGAATAATTAATGAAATGGACTTGCTCTTAAATGTAGTTAAACTTTTTATACCTCCCAATTTACACGACCCCAGAAACCTCAACTAGACAAGTCCTTTTGCTTTCAGTTCTCTATAGGCCTGCTCAAACTTGTCTGTGGAAGGCGCTTTGTCAGACCACTCGATCAACTCTTGCATTCCCTGTTCAAAGGAGATAGCCGGTTCAAATCCTAATCTATCCCTGATTTTGGAAATATCGGAAAAGCAGTGCCGGACATCTCCCTTCCTAAATTTTCCAGTTATCTCGGGTAGAATATCTGCCTGGCGTAATTTGCCTAAAGTGTCGGCTATGCTTCTGATACTCCTCGGTATTCCTGAACCAACATTAAAGATTTGGTAGTTTGCTTCATCTTTTTCCATGGCTAATATATTAGCCTGAACTATGTCATGAACCGAAACGAAGTCCCTGGTCTGCATTCCGTCTTCATATATGACAGGAGGACGCCCATTCTTTATCCTGCTCATAAATATGGCAACAACCCCGGTGTAAGGGTTGGAAAGAGACTGACGCGGTCCATAAACGTTGAAAAGGCGTAGAGCGACGGAAGGGATGGAATAGGTCTTTCCAATGTTCATCACCATTTCTTCCTGGACCATTTTGGTAATACCATAGATAGAATTGGGAATTCGGCTCGCCTTCTCATCAGTAGGCACGGGTTGAACCTTGCGCTCACAATCTGGACAATATAATTCCCAATCCTGCTCCTCCATCTGCTTCTCGCTTCTTAAGGGAGGATGTACAGTGCCACATTTGGTACATTGATAGTTCCCTTCCCCATAGCTGCTCATAGAAGCTGCCACGATTAGTTTCTTAATGTTATGACGTTCATTGGCCAGGAAGTTCAATAGATTGGCAGTGCCGCCAATGTTCACATCAACGTACTTCTTAATATCATACTGGGATTGCCCGACTCCTACACTGGCAGCGTAGTGAAAGATCACTTCCACACCCTTAATCGCTCTGGCCAATTTTTCGTAATCTCGAATGTCCCCCTGGATAAATTCTGCTGCTCGATTCAGATAATCAGGCAACCGACTTCCAGGGTGAACCTGGGAATCGAGGTTGTCAAATATTTTTACCTTATAGCCTGTTTTTACTAGTTTATCCACAATAAAGGAGCCAATAAACCCTGCTCCCCCGGTGACCAAGACCTTAGTGCTCATTGTTTACCCCACTATTTTAAGATTTCTCTATTATCATAGACCCACCCGTCCAATTTCTTTATTCCCTCTTCCAGCTCGCTGAGGGGAAACCAGTTCAATTTTTCGCTTTAGATAGTTCCAGTTATATGCTACACTAATAACAAGGTGCGTCATAGACTATTTCCCATCTGAGAGAGTAAGTACTTGATTTTTTCAGAAACATCTTTTCCTTCAATAAAATCAGCATCAATCTCTGCTATCTTTCGCCAGTCTAGTCTCTCTAACCTTTGGCGCCCTTTACCTACCATTGATCTTATTTTCTCCTTATCCATGCGCAAAACTCTTATTATATCATCAGCGAACCTTCGCGGGTCTTCCACTTTGGTAAAAGTGACCATAGACTCGTCAACTATCTCTCTCATCCCGGGTAAATCGCTAACCACCAGAGGAGTTCCTGAAGCCAGGGCTTCCAGGAGTCTAAAAGTGATTACGGCCCGGCAATATGCTACGTCGGGCATGGGAACAACGCTTACGGTCGTGGCTGCTAAGACTTCTGGTATTCTATAGTAATCCAGCCAGCCAGTAAATACGAAATGGTCCTGAGTCCCATTCTCTTCTATGATTTTTCTTATGTGGGATAAGTATTCTCCCTTACCGGCAATTAAGAAACGGGCCTCAGGAACCTCTTTGAGCACAAAGGGAGCAGCCATTGCCAAAAACTGCACACCATCGTGGCGGCCTATTCCTCCCTGATAGCCAATTATTGGCCCATCGCCGATTCCATACTCCCTCCTTATGTTCTCTCCATTCACCTCGGAAGAAAATATCTCTGTATCCGCGCCGTCAGGGATTACAACTATTTTCTGAGAAAATGGCTTTCTTATAAGACCCTTCATCGTTTCTGTAATCATCGCCACCCGAGTGGCTTTCTTAACAGTCCAGTTTTCAATCCATCTAATAACTCTCCAAACGGGATAACCGACAAAATGGTAACTCTGTTGAGACGCAAATAAATCACTAAACATATCAACAAAAAGTAGTGCCGATTCCGCCTTCTTTTGCCATACTATTGGAACCGCATGGACTGCATTGATTCCGAAAAGGACATCAAAATGAAAATTACTCAAAATTTTTTTCGTCTTCAGTATGAACGAAATACTATTCCACATTTTCTTAAAAGAAGACTGCCATCTTGAAGTTGACCAGCCCACGCCAACAGAATTACATCCGAATCTATTAGCGGAATCTCTAGCGTCTTTTTTCAATCCATGAATAATGGTTATTTCGTGTCTCCTCCTAATCAATTCTTTTAATAGGTAGAAACACCTGATGTTGCCCCCATGTAACTGCTTAAATCCTGACCCGATAACGATGCCGATTTTCATTTCTTCCTAATTACCTATATGAACCTCTTATAGAATGACAAGAAACCCCTGATTATCTTCGGTAGTTTGCCGGGCGATTTCAATATCCTGTGTAATGTTTTTGATATATATTTTGGCCTAAGATAAAATCTTCGCCAGAATAGATAATAGAGCTGTTTTAGCTTCTGGGGAGAAATTTCTCCGGTAAAAATAGCTCCACCGGCTGAACAATAATTCTCCCACTTCTCCGCTTGACCCAGCCACTTCTCTCTAATTCCTTGGTCGTACATTTCTGTACCCGGATAAGGCACGACATAACTTACCTGAATAAAGTCCGGGTCAAGTTCGATGGCTGCACTAATGCTCTGTTTAATGTCCTCTTCAGTCTCGTGAGGAAAACCAATCATAAACGTGCAATATGTTTCTATCTTTAATTTCTTGCATACGGACAGCGTCTCTTTCGCTTTCTCTATGTTGATTCTTTTCCTAATCATATCCAATATCTTCTGAGAGCCCGATTCTACCCCAAAAGCAATCCTCACACAACCAGCTTCAGCCATTTTTTCATAAACTTCTCGGTCCTTCTGACTAATGTGGCCGAAACAGTTCCAGATTATCTTTTTATGATAGCCTCTCCTTATCATTTCATTACAAATGTCAATTACCCTTCTCTTGTCCAAACCAAAAGTGTCGTCATCAAATTTAATCTCCCGCACACCATACCGGTCAATTAAAGCTCCTATCTCCTCACAGACATTCTCTGCCGAGCGGAATCTCTGTTTATGTCCGTAGAGAACATTAGGCCATAAACAGAAATTGCAACGAAAGGGACAGCCCCGGGAAGTTACCATAATTATTGAAGGAGAACAGTGAAGAAAACTATCATATGTGGGGAGGTCAAATTGATGCCATGCAGGAAATGGCAATTCGTCCAGATCTTCGATTAGCGGCCTATCTCTGTTAGCAACAATCTCATCAGGCGAGGTTTTTTTTCTAAAAGTCAGTCCCAAGATTTCATCGTATGGTTTTTGTAAGGCAATATCTCTAATCGTATATTCAAACTCGCCACGAATGACACCGTTGAGAAAAGGGTTCTCCTGCATTACCTTCGAGTGGAAGACGGTAACGTGCGCTCCGAAAAAGAATATGTCTGTATCTACTGATTCTCTAACCAATCTTGCATTTTTTATGTCCTGGCCTATAGTCGGAGTCGACGTTTCAATGAAACAAATATCAGGCTTCTCATTACTCACCGCTGAGACAAACTTTCGTGAATCATATTGCTCGGCCACTGCATCAACGACTTTCGTGTCAATTCCTTCTCTCTCCAACACGGCAGCAGTATATCCCAGATAGACCGGAAATAGGAGGTATTTATCTTTCCTAACATGCGGCCAACGAGTGTTACTTCGACATCCATAACCGTTCTTTACTTCCCAGGGTGGGTTAATAATTAGAACCTTCAAGATGGAGTTTCTCCAAACCTATTCTATATTCTCAGGATTTTGGGTAAGGAAATAGATATTGTTCCCCACCATCCTTTGTTATTATTCCAGAACTCGCCCTTGGAGATTACGCAGATATTCTTTTACAGCCATACGACGCAAGTAACCGACTAGCCGGTGCTCTTAAAATTTTTTCTCGATTTCATGCACATCTATCATCAATCTCTGTTTTCGTTCTCTATCCATTCCCACTTTTATGATGAAGACGATTAATGCCTTTTGATTAGTTCTCCGGAAATAGTTGCCCTCCCGGTAAGCACCTGTCCAAAGTCCTCAAAGCTAGCTCTCAGCGCTCCCAGAATGGGAAGCGGATCTTCTTTTGAAATAATATCATAATACATATTTCTAAACTCAAAGAACTTGACCAGAGCCTCCAATTTCTTGTTTGAATATCTTAGAGAACTCACCAGCCACAAGAGATCATTAGGAATTAATAGCCGGCACCTTACGCCTAATTTATATTCAGTCACAGGTTCAACATCTCCTTCCGTAACCATCCGGTGCAACAGATAAGGAAAATCTACACCACTGAGTATAGCCAATGGCAAGGAGCCCCACCATCTGCCATTGACTTCCATTAACTTAAATTTATTGTCTCGATTGTCCAATTTAAACTCCACCATTGCTACGCCATGCCAGTTCATTGCCTTAAGCAGTCTCAGTCCCAATTCTTTAATCTCTTCATTATAGATGCTTTCTCTCAAAGTGCTCGCTCCGCCTGTAATCGGGTATTCTCTCAGTCTCCTATGGGCGAAGATTGCTCTTGGTTCTGAATGGTTGAGTAGAGCAAAGAAGCCATAACCCCCTCCTGGAATGTACTCTTGTATGAGAGGAAGTTCAGACTTTTGAGAAATTTTCTTGTATTTTATCTTCAACTCAAGAGGAGTAAAAACATAACTTTCTGAGGTAACCTTCGTCCTTATCAATCGTCCGTCAATCCACTTAAGTTTTCTTCTGGGCTTAATTACTACTGGAAATCGTGTCTCTTTCGCTATTTTGTCAATTTCTTCCAGATTTTGGGGAAAATAGGTTCTTGGGCAGGGAATACCACTTTCCATAGCTATTCGCAAAGTTTGACTTTTATCGTGTGCTTTTTCTATCATCTCATAGTCAGGTATTGGTATCTTTGTATAGGGAAGGAACTCACTCTTATGTTCCGAAATGGGCAATGTGGTCTCACCTGCCACTGGATAAACTACGTCATATTTTCTTATTTTTACCTCTTCTAACATATTTTTCAAGAAAGATTCTCTGTCTACTTCAGGCGGGGTGTAGCTTATGCGAGATTTGCAATATCTGGAAATACCCGCAGTGCAAAATCTTGTTCTCTCACCAACTGTAACATCTATCCCCTTTCTGCCCAACGACCTCACTATGGCCAAGGCAGCAGATTTTGCACCTTCCAGAACCAAAACTTTCATTTTGAGCTTTGCTTCTCCTCTCGAACCCTCTCCCAAACATCTCTACAAGTTCCAAACTCAGCTCCAATTTGGGAAAGGATATATCTAATTCCCCTCTCTACGTATCTTCCTTTCATAAGCCAGTAGAAGGGCCTGCGTATAGAGAAATTTCCAGGAAATCTTTCTCTGCAAATATCGATGGGATGAAAGTAGAAAACGGTGTGTCCTTTCTGCAGACATTGTTTTAGACCAGCAATAATATACTTGGCTCCCAAGAATCGGAGAAATGGGCCACCAGCAGCAGGTAACCTCAGCCCCAAAATATTCCAGAATGGCCAGGGAATCTCCAGAATCCTTTCCTCATCTCCGGCTTCCAGGCTGCCCCGTATAGGATAGTAAGGAGCTGTTTGCCCCCTCTTAGGCTTAGAATCCAGCTTGTTAAAAATAGAACTCAAAGACACACTGGAATCATATTTATATCCTGCTCTTTCTAAAGAATCGAGCATCCATCCAGCAATATAAGCATTGGGAGCTCTAAAACCAATTATCTCCTTCCCCGCCACCTTCTCCAGCTTTCTCTTTCCCTCGATTACCTCAAATTCAAACTGATCCTGAGAAATTAGTGGCTTCTTTGTCTTAGGGTCTAAAAAGCATATATGATGAAGTCCCTGGCAAGCGATTTCGTGGCCACGAGCGACAATCTTTTCTAAAAGACCTGGATAGGAGTCTATGATTCCCGCCACGACAAAAAATGTGGCGCGCACGCCAAATTCGTCAAGGAGGTCAAGTACGCGTCCCGTAGAATCGCTAAGAAAGTCGTATCTTCCTTTCCACTTAAGAAAAAAATCATCAACGGAACCATACCGGGAAAAAGGCGAGCCAGTGATAGAAGGAATGTGATACCAGTCCTCAACATCCACTGTTACAGCTAACATTGATTGTTTTTCGTCACTCACTTAAGGTCCTTATTATATTCCATATCGAACCACATAGCAAACAGGAGAAACTGCAATCCGGCAATAATCAATAAAGCCGAAAAAAGAGCGCTGGTCGTCGCCACACGACCTACAAATAGCCTGTAGAAGAACATAAATAATCCATAAAACGTACCAATGATCAGACAGGGCATTCCTAAAAGGTAGAAGAAAACTAAAGGATGGAAATCTCTGATAACATACTTTTCCTTCATTCTCCACAGGAACATTCTTAGCAAGAGAAAGGAAAGTGTTGGTATTATTTTCCACAACTTGACGCCAGATTTCTCCCCGATATTATAGATAGCTCTGACAGGGACATCTTTTACTCGAAAATAGTGAACATTTAACCTTACCAGAAAATCGTTGGGCATGCCAAATCTCTTATAAACTTTATCTAGGTCTATCACCTTGAGAGCCTTTAAAGAAATAGCAGTAAAGCCACATTGAAAATCTGCCACATGCCAATATCCCGACGCAATTTTGGTGAGTAGGGAAAGGAAAGCATTGCCCAGATATCTCTTTTTGGGCATCAACTGCCAGGTGCCACCCATAATGAGCCTATTGCCCTTTGCGTAATCTGCTTCAGTATCGACCACTGGATTGAGTATTTTAGGAAGGTCTATAGGGTCCATTTGAGCGTCCCCTGCCATAACCGCGGTGGCATCCATATTGTTTTCTCTGGCCCATTTATAACCGGTAACTATCGCCCCACCAACTCCCTGGTTCCCATCGTGTTGTAACAAAATTAACCGCCCACCAAATGCGTCCTCAAATTTCCTGACTTCCCCCTCTGTATTATCTTTGCTTGCATCATTGACCACGACTATCTTATCAACCCAGTCCGGCATCGTTTCCAGAACTCTGCCAATAAGTTTCTCTTCATTATAAGCTGGTACAACCACGGCAATTGTCTTCTCTTTATACATAGTTTCTCCTTCTATGAACTGTTCCTATGTCCCGGGGGAAGATTTTACTCTGTTTACTTTTTCTCCCTTCTTTACGTACTGCCTATGACATTTTTGACATTCTGCCTCGTTATTGATAAATTGCAATTTGGTCCCACATTCGCACATCCACCCTTGGAGCCTTGCGGGGTTGCCGTAAACTAATCCATAATCAGGTATATCCTTTGTTACCACTGCCCCTGCTCCGATGAATGCATATATTCCTATAGTAATACCGCAGAGAACGGTTGCATTGGCCCCAATGGTTGTACCCCTCTTGACCAGGGTCTTCCGATATTCATCTAATATACGGGGATAATCGGAACGGGGATTAATAACATTGGTAAATACCATTGATGGGCCGCAAAAAACGCCGTCTTCTAACGTAACACTCTTATACACGGATACATTATTCTGAATCTTAACATTGTTTCCAATTTTCACATTACTATCAATATATACGTTTTGACCAATCTTGCAATTTTCCCCAATCTCTGCTCCCTTCATAATGTGAGAAAAATGCCATATCTTCGTGCCTTTCCCTATCTCGACCGCCTCATCTATATATGCAGATTCGTGCACAAAATAGTCTTTTTTCTTATCTTGTGTCATCTACTCCTCCAATTTCACTAAAGCCCCATGGTTCTCCATCGACTTCTGTGCTGCTTCCAGCACACGGACTACACGCAACCCATCTGCCCCATCGCTGAGAGGGCTCGTATTCTCCCTAATACATTCTAAGAAGTGCTGGCACTCAATTTTGAGAGGCTCCTTCATATCTATCTTAGGTATGCTGATGTCGCCAATCCTAAGCGTAATGGACTCTCCATAAGAGGAGTATCTTCCTGGAGAATCGGCTCCTTTATCATATATCTTAATCTTTTCAGAACTTTCCATGTCATCAAACACGACCATCTTCCTACTTCCCACGATTGTGGTTTTCCTAATCTTATGTGGGTCAAGCCAGCTAATGTGTATCTGAGCCATCTTGTTATCCTTGAAATGGAGGTTTAAGAAAACCACATCTTCTATATCTTCCTGTAGATAAGATTCTCCCAGAGCATTTACACTTTCCGGTTCCTCCTTTAGAAGATAGAGTATGACCGATATATCATGAGGGCCGAAACTCCACAATGCATTTTCATAACGCCTTATCTCCCCCAAATTTACCCTCTGCGAGTAAATATAATAGATGTCACCTAATTCTCCACTGTCTATGAGTTCTTTCAATCTACGAACTGCGGGGTGGTACTCAAGCAAATGTCCAACCATCAGTATGCGATTTTTAGTTTTGGCAATGTCAATCAAGTCTTTGCATTCGTGGCTATTGAGAGCCAGTGGTTTCTCCACAAATACATGTTTGCCGGCAAGCAAACATTCCTTGGCAATGCGATAATGATATTGTGCTTCGGTGGCTATGGCGATTGCTTCCAACTCAGGATCTGCAATTAAGACTTTGTAGTCCTTGACTGTATTTATGTTCGGAAAAGACATTCTCATAGAATCGAGACGGTCTTCCCTTTTTTCACAAATTGTATGAAGATTACAGCCCGGTAGTTCGAAAAAGACCCTGGCTAAGTTCGGACCCCAGTATCCCGCACCTATAAGCGCTACATTCATTCTTTTTTCTTTTCTTCAGTTGAATATTTTTGCTCTAAATTTCTCAATATGTTCTTAAAATTTTCGTTTTCGGGGTCTATCTTCACAGCAGTTCTTAGTTCTTCTATTGCCTCTCTATATTTTTTCATCTTAGCATAGGCAAATCCCAAATATCCATGACCCTCAGCTAAATTAGGATTTAGTTCTATAGCTTTTTTGAACCTCTCTGAGGCAGGAGCAAAATCATTCTTTTGAAAGTACAAATATCCTAATAGAAAATAGACTTCAGGGTTATGGGGATTGAGAGAAATTGAGAGATTACACTCTCTTATTGCTTCCTCGAAGTTTCTTCTGTTCAAATAAACAACGCCAAAATTGTAGTGAATTGCTGCCGAATCCGGCACCATCTTATTCGCTTGCTGTAGTAACTTCAAGGCCTGGCTTGTCTCATTTCGAGCAGTCAGCCTCCGGGCCTCCGTCAGGTAGCCGTATACCTGAGGGGATTCGTATATCTCCACATAGTTAATGAGTTCATTTCCTTCATATATGACTTCAAATAGATAAACTTCGTTTTCGGCATAGATTACTTTTAGATTATTCCTCCAAAACTTGTGGAAAATTGAAAACTCATCTCCTTGCCAATCGAAAATTTTTAGGTTTCTTAGACGATACGCCTCATTTGGATTATACAACACGTGGGTAATGCCCAGACTGTTGAGTTTTTCCAACAACTCATCAGTATCCTTACAAAACCTCACTAACCGAGTAACAACGCTGTATGGGTCTTCAGCCAGACTGGTCACAAAATCCCTCTGACAATAATAGCCCCTTGCTTCACCTACGAACAGGACCTTTGCATCCATTGGTAAATTCTTATTAACATAGTCTACAACCGGATAGTAATAGGGCATTAAATTATAGCCTATCTTATCTCTGGACAAATATTCTTCCCTAGATTCCGTTCCCAGAAACAGGCCCCAGGGATCCCTGGTTGTCGTTAGTATAATCAGGCTCCACCCCACATTGTTTATGAACATAAGAGAGACAAGAAATAGCACTGTCCGGGAAAAGAATCTATTCTCCTTTTCAGTTCTCAACAGAAGACATGAAACTATTATTGCAAATAGAGCCAGTCCCGAAATAAAATATCTCAAATTTCGCGTAGCTATCAGACTCCAGGCAAGGAACCAGACCGAGCCCAACAAAATTAGAAATTTAGTCAAATCATCTTTTCTTAAGAAGAAAAGCAAAGGCAAGAGATACAAAAATATAGGCCCGACAAAAGAATTCGAATCATTACCTCCTTTGGTAAGAGTCCAGGGGAATATCAACCATTCTTTTATATTCCTCGTAGGGAATCTGTCCCATTTTTTAGCCGCCTTGTCCAGGTAGACCGTGTCTATTGGCGTATACTCGGAGCCAAAATATGAATCTTCACTTTTGAACACATTACCCAGAAATGGGTGGAACGGGTTCCCCGTGTAAACAGCGTTCTTTATCAACCAGGGTGAAAATAGCGCTGTCGCCACCGTGCAAAATAGAAAGGCCTTTTTTAACGAGATTTTTAATCTCATCTTGTGCACTAAGACTGATCCCAATAGGACCAAAATAGCCAAAATGAGAAAGTTATAGATAGCTGTGTATTTTACTCCCATAGCCAGTCCGCTAAATATCGCAGCCAGAGTTAGCCAGCCATTCTTTACCGCATTTGGGCTCTTATCTCCTCTTTTTATCATAAACCAATTAGCAAGAGCGAAGACCGCTGAAAGCTCGTAGAAAGTTAAACTAAGGTCCACTCCTGTAGCGCGCGATTGCATAGCGACCATAGGGATTGTGTAAAAAATTGCTGCCGCCAATAGTCCTACCCGATAATCAAAATATTTACGGCCAAAGGCAAAGACGAGGAGAACCACAAATATCCCCATTACCCAGTGGATAAGTTTTGCCAGAATGTCCGTTCCTAACAATAGACTCAAGGTATACAGCATCTGCATGTTCTGAGGAAACTGGGAAGTAAAGATAGTTTCCAGATACCTAATCCCGTGACTCATCTTGTATAGGCTGGAAACTGCCAAATGAAAGACTAAGGAGTCGTAGAAAATTGGCGGCGTGAAAGTTCCTATCAAGTTTATCATTGCAGCTATTCCCAGTATTGCGGAAAGAGATACAACAAATATTTTTGACCCTTGCTTATGTGGCGAAGACGGAAACTCCAGAAGCCTAATTTTCTTAAGTTCAAAAAATGAAAAGATACCTAAGATACCCAAAATACAGTATATTATCCACGTATAATACAACTTCATAATCCCCAGAAAAAACATCATTAATGATAAGGAACCAAACCCCAACCCCGAGGAAAAAATAATGGCTTCCAACATAGATTCTCCCTCAATCCTTAATAACCGTAGGACCTTCCTGCCAATAGCTAAGGCAATTAGACATATTGTTCCTAAGCCTGCAAATAAGAAAAGATAGTGACCTAATGAAATAATGAACCTTCCCAAACTGAAGCTATGGGGATATCGAAGATTCGAAAATATGCTAACCAAAGAGCTAAATGAAATTAAAAAATGACCTTTGACGAAATAGTTACGATAGAAAAAGTAGCTCCACAAAACATAAAATGCTGAAAGAACTAAAATTGGAATTCTTAAAACGCTCTCTGTTTTTTGTTTCAACTTCCCCTCCGTATTAACTCAACTATTTTTTTGATTTCATCCTCGGTCAATTCAGGAAACATGGGAAGAGAAAGCAATTCTCCCGAACAGACTTCGGATGTCGGAAAATCGCCCTTTTTACAACCCATGTATCTATATGCTTCTTGAAGGTGCAAAGGCAGAGGATAATGGATAGCTGCCGAAATACCGTTCTCCCTCAGTCTGGAGTAGAGCTTCTCTCTTCTGGCTGTTCTAATCACGTAAAGGTGGTAAACATGCTTGGCATATTCCATTTCCACTGGCGTTTTGATTTCACTCCCTTTGAGTAACTCATTATACAATTTGGCATTCTTTCGCCTCTTCTCCGTCCATTCCTTAAGGTGCCTCAACTTTACTCGCAGTATGGCAGCTTGAATTCCGTCCAGCCGATAATTATAGCCTTCTATTTTATGGTAATATTTTTTCTCGTAACCGTGATTCCTTAACAGGCTTATCTTCTCTATTAATTCTCTATTATCCGTAACTACCATGCCTGCATCTCCATAGGCGCCCAAATTTTTCCCAGGATAGAAGCTGAAGCAGGAGATATCTCCCAGACTTCCCACTCTCGTTCCTTTATATTCAGCGCCATGGGCCTGGCAAGCATCTTCAATTACAATGAGGTTATGCTTTTTAGCAACCTCAATAATCTTATCCATATCAGCAGGATGACCGAATAGATGCACCGGGATAATCGCTTTGGTTCTTTCCGTAATCGCCGCCTCAATTTTCTCAGGATCCATAGTATAACTTCTATCCTCAATGTCTACGAAAACCACTTTTGCGCCAGTATGAGATATTGCCTCGGTCGTGGCAATAAATGTATAGGGAACCGTAATAACCTCATCGCCTTGTTTCAAGCCGCAAACTAAGAGAGCCAGGTGAAGAGCAGTGGTACCGGAACTTGTCCCTAATCCATACTTGACTCCACAAAATTTTGCAAATTCATTCTCAAATTGCTCAATATTTTCTCCCATAATAAAGGCACTCTTATCGATGACTTCCTGAATGGCTCCATCAATCTCATTCTTAATCGACAGGTACTGACGCTTCAAATCAACCAGTGGAATATGCATCCAAAAACCTCTTTAATTTCTTTATTCCATAGTAATTATATCGCTAATCTTTTTCCCAGACGATAGCTGGATACCAGGGATTTAATCTCCACTAAACACAAAACCCAAAAAGATAATTGTTGGCGCTCTCAGCCAGTTCCTACCCTTTTGGGTTTCTTCTATTTTCTTTATAATTTCTCTCCTATTTCTCATCCAACGATTCAGTGAATGCTCCAATCGTTAGCGAATCCTCCTGAAGGGTTTTCTTGCCCTGGGAGGGCCGAGAATTTCAGATACGATTATCCCTCGCCTTACGGTTTCTAGATCGGTTAACTCCATTTCCAGTTCCTCGATCTCAGGAATCATTGGTAGAATCGTAGGTGCTACCAATTCTATTTTGGGCACTTCCTTGACTTCAATAGGCTCGATAATTTCTTCTTCTGTTGAAGGGAGAATAATGGGAGGTTGTTCACTCACAGGAACAGCTTCTTCTTCACCCTCCAGAACCTCAAAAACTTCACTTACTTCCTCTCCCGCAGCCGGCCCCGCTGTCTTCTCCTCAGGTTTTCCATAGACCTCCTCTTCCCCTTTGAGGCGCTCTCTTTC
>CAZTSA010000033.1:0-14316 GCA_964616885.1 uncultured Clostridia bacterium | reverse complement strand
TTAAGTTACGGGCATAAAGCCCTACACTACAAATCAAAAATCAAAAATCAAAAATTACAAATCTCAAATTCCAAATTACTAAAAGTCATTGTAACAAATTTAGGGACCTGAAACAAGGATGATTTACCCCGTTTGGAGATGAATCTCCAATGGGGTTTACATTGATTTCCTGTAAATTTCCTCTATCTCTTTGACGCTGGGGCGGCGTGGGTTTAACGAGAGGATGCGCTCGTTCTCGCCCACGGTTTTGGCAAAACCTGGCAGGGAGTCTTCCTTTACTCCTATCTCCCTTAAGCCCCTGGGTATCCCTACCTTTTCTGAAAGTTCCCTCATTCCTACTACACTCAGGTGGGCAGCCTCTTCTTCAGATAGACCTTCCACCTTCTTCCCCATCGCCTGAGCAATGTTTCTAAATTTGGTTGGATTGGCTACGAGATTAAACTCCATTGCTTGGAGCATAAGTAAAGCATTCGCTAATCCATGGGGAGCCCCATAGAAGAGGGTGATTGAATAACCCATTCCATGAATTATCCCCGCCCCGGAAGAATTAAGCGCCATTGCCGCAATTAGAGAACCAAACAGCATATTCTCTCTAAATTTTAAATTCTCCGGCTGAGAAACTGCTCCTGGCAAAGCCTTGGCAATTAGGCGTATCGCTTCCAAAGCCAGGATATCAGAGACCGGATTTGCCTGGGTGGAGACATAGCTTTCAATGGCGTGACTTAGAGCATCCATTCCTGTATTGGTGGTAAGAGAGGGTGGCATAGTAAGGGTTACAATTGGGTCGAGAATGGCGAGTTTGGGACTAATATGGGGACTACCGATTATCTGTTTTAGCATTTTCTCCCGGTCGGTAATAACTGCGTACTTTGTCACTTCGCTCCCTGTACCGGCCGTAGTGGGAATAGCAATAATCGGAAGCGCTGGTTTTTCCACCTTGTCTATCCCGAAATACCTGTCCACTCTTCCCTTGTTTGTCACAAGTAGTGCAATTCCCTTTGATGCATCCATCGCGCTTCCGCCGCCGAGACCAATCATTACATCTGCGGCGCATTCCCTGGCAAATTTTGCTCCCTCCTCAACTGTCTCGATACTGGGGTCGGGCTCTACATTGTTGAATACCTCTACGCGAAGATTATTAGAGGCGAGCGAATCAACCACTTCGTCCAGGATGCCGGACTTTTTTGTCGAAGTCTTGCCTGTAACAATTAAACTACGCTTTCCAAATTTTTTGGCTTCTTCGCCTACTTTTTTTAAAGTACCATCGCCAAAGATAATTCTAGTGGGAGAATAGAAAATGTATTCCATAATTCCCCTCCTGGTATAATCAACATTCCAAAGTCCCCCCTCACCCTATCCCTCTCCCCTATGGGGAGAGGATTTACAAACCTTCACCCTGTCCCTCTTCCCTACGAGGGAGAGGGAAATTTCGCAAACCGATTTATAGTCGCAAAAATCGCATCTTTTTGGCGGAATCGCTGGCTCGAAATCTTGTTCAAGAATTTTCTTTACTATTATCTTTATTCTATTTTCAATACCACGTTCAATATCCTTCTTGGTCACTACTGTATCGAGTTCATTGTGGCGAAGCCAGTATAAACTCAACTTTTCCACTGGATTGTATGTTAACACCCGCTCAGCCCCCCATTTGTATAGGTGCATTGGCAAAAGATAGTACTCCTGGTTCTTCTGGCGATTGGTCTTATAGTCAATGATATGGTATCCATTACCGGAAAGCCTGTCAATTCGGTCGATTATTCCCCTGATTTCACAGTCCTCAAAGAAAAGATGGAACGGCTGTTCCACTGTAACGATACTATCGATTCTATTCTCTGAATTATCCGGAAAACTAAGAAGAATTGATTTAGCTTCTATCTCATAGATATTCTGAATCTCCCTGTCAGTCATTCCATGAGCTTTAGCCAACGAACGGAATTTACTTATCAATTTCGATTCTTCCCATTTCTCCCCCACTTTTCTTGACAGAACGTATTCTTCCAGGGTCTTGTGAATGACCGTCCCGAAAGTTGACTCTTCAATCATTTCCTCTTCTTTATCTCTTTCCAATCCTGGATCCGGAGGAAGATTGAGTAGATAAAGATATTTGTACCTTAAGGGACAATGGTCAAAAGTGGCAAGCTGGGTTACTGTAAAGGAAGGGAGGGAAATTTCATGGGAAGGAATCGGCTTATATGATGAAAACACGACTCTTCTTATTTCCTCCAGTGTTAGCCCCTCGATTTCTCTCTCTCTTTGGGCCAGGGGATAAATTTCTTTCTCCCAGATTTTCCTCTTTTCTAAAAAGTTTTTACCCCCGTCCTCGATCAGGGAAGAGAGCTCCTCTTTTATTTCTGCCTTCTCATCCAGAAAATACGACATAAATGTACTCAACTTCCCTTGTGCGTTCCTGGTGCCAGAAATTATCAACTTCTCTCGAGCCCTGGTCATACTGACATAGAGAAGCCGCTTTTCTTCCATATCCATGCCCTTTGTTTTCCCTTTTCTTTCTTCTCGGGTAGTTATAATCGATTCTTCATCATACGCATAAAATGGAGGAGCTCCTGCTTTGGAAGGAAAAGTCCTATCCCTGACATTGGCTAAGAAAACGACGGGAAATTCCAATCCCTTTGCCTGATGAATGCTCATTACACGTACAGCATTCTCCTCGCCAGGCCTAGCTTCACTTTCAACCACTCCTTGTTCAGTAACCTCCTTCACATAGGCAATGAAATCCTCCAGTGTGGAGAAAATATTTCTCTCCTCAAATTCCTGAATCAGGCTGAAAAACTTCTTAATATTTGCCAGAGTTCTCTTGCTCTCTATGGGAGGCAGACTCTGGGCATAATGGAAATAGTTGCTCTGGTTAATTGCTTTATACACAAGTTCGCCCAAACTATAACTACTTTTCTCCAGAAAGAACGTATCTAAAAACTCTCTGCATTTCCTGAGCGCTTTCTTATCCTCCTCTCCGATATCGAGGCCATCCAGCTTACCCAGGGCATCGTAGAGAGGATAACGCTTCCTTACTATCTTCTCTTCATCTTCGATTTCTCGCTCGGGAAAGACACTGGCCAGTGAAGTGAGACTGGAGTTCTTAATTCTGAAAATTGGCGACCTCAACAGCCTCACCAGGGACATGTCATCAAATGGATTATTAATTGTGCTCAATAGTGCTACCAAATCCCTTATTTCTGGCCTTTCGTAGTAGCCCGTCCCACCTGTGGTAACAAAAGGAATCCCGTGTCTCCTCAGAGCCTCTTCATATATTCCCACCGGGGTTTTAATTCCTCTCAAGAGTATGGATATATCCTTAAGTTCTAAACTCCTTCCCCAATCTTCTTTTCTGACTGGATTCTTTAGCCGGTAGTCTCTCAGGAGCTGAAGAATCCTTTGGGCGATAAATTCAGCCTCCTCTTCCTGGGATTCTGCCAGAAATGTCTCAACAGCAGACTTTTCTCCTTCATGTTCTGAACTTATGGGTTCATAATCAGGAATTTCCTTGTCCAGGGCCTTATTGACTACTTTCAGAATCTGATTAAAAGAGCGGAAATTCTTAGTTAAAGAAAGGCTCACTTCAGATTCTCTATTGAAATCTTCTATATTTTCGGGCTTGGCTCCTCGAAAGGCATAGATGGACTGTTTGATATCGCCAACAACGAAGTAGTTGCGAGAGAACTGGCGTAATAGCTTATCTTGGAGTGGGGTTGTGTCCTGGTACTCGTCGACCAAAACATACAAGAACTTTTTTCTGTACTTCTCCCTTATCTTCGTATCTTCTCTAAGAAGATACAGAGTTTCCAGAAGAATCCCGGAAAAATCGAAGTAGTGGCGCCTCTTCAATTCCTGCTCATACGAAGTATAGACTTCGGCAATAAGGTGGGCCAAATTTCTTTTCTCTGCACCCTTTGCTTTTGGAATCTGACCAAGAAATTCCGAAGGAGACATTGCCCTATTTCTTATGTCCTGAACGTATCCATAAATCGCACTCAAGAAGTCGTCAAGCCACTGGTCGATAGTGACCCGGGGCAGCTTTCCTTGTTCAAAAAGCGATTTGCCCACTTTGCAGAAAAGAATCTTAGCCTCTATCTCATTAATGATTCTGAAATTTGGCTCCAGACCAACTTCCAGAGCATTCTCCCTGAGAAGCCGGGTACAGAAAGAATCGATGGTGCTGATGTAGGCTTTCCTCGCCAGAACTTCTCTGGGAAACGACATTTTCTGTAACTCCTCTTCCAGCCTTTCCCTCATCTCTCCGGCAGCCTTATTTGTGAATGTTACCGCCAGAATGGACTCAATAGCCTCCTCAGGAGATACTCCTTTCTTCAGGAGATTAGAAAATATGTTTAAGTACCTGTTCACCAGGACGGATGTCTTTCCTGTCCCCGCCCCTGCCTTGAGGCAGACAGTACCTTCAATCTCATCAACTGCTCTCTTCTGTTCTAAAGTTAATTCACTCATCGTTGTCTTATTTGAAAAAGGGGCAGTCCCCTTTTTCTTCATTCTTCTGTTATTTTCTTATCGCAAAGGAAATTAAAGTCGCAATTCCAGCAGTTCCTAGGCCTCTGCGGATAGTATCCCTGGAGAATCTCCTTTGCCTTTTCCCGGAGATGATTTTTTGCCTCCTCAAGGCACTCCTTGGTGGAAAGGACAACTCTCCCGGCAGAATATTCTCTACCTACCTCGACCGTTGTTTTGATATTCGCCTTAGAGTTCTCCAGGTCTTTACGGAGCCAGTAGATAGAGAGCCTCTCTACTGCCCTCTTCAAGTCTTCCCTGGCACCAAAAAAATAAATAGGTAACTGGAAACTTTCTCCCTGGCTCATTTTCCGACACAGGCGGAACTCCATAAACGGATTCTTACCGGTCTTATAATCGATAACTTCCTCTACCCCGCCCTCCAGCCGGTCCAGGCGGTCTATTCGTCCAGAAATAGTCAACCCTTCCATCTGCCAGGTGAATTCTCTCTCCCTCTCCTCAATGGTGAAACTCTCTCTTTTCCTCTCCTTATCAATATACCTCAGAAGAATTTTCGAAGCCAATCTCTGATAGACATCTTTCTCAAACATAGTGGAAAAACTTCCCCCTTCCTCGGAGAAAACCTTATCAATTTCGTTCTCCATATCCTTTTCTGCCTGGGAAGAGAATAGGGTACTTCTACTACCATATTTCTCGTGAAAGGATGCGAGAATCCCGTGGAGAATTCTTCCAAAAATTAGAGCAGGTCTCGGCTTAATCCATATCTTAAGAAGAAAAGAGAAGAAGAACTTTGCCGGGCATTCGCTATACGACTCAAGTTTATAGGCAGAGAACCGATAATTGGGAGAAATCTTTACTTTATCCCAGAGAGTCTCCTGGTCGAATTCTCCGCTGATTCTCATTATCTCATCATATTTCTCTCTATCAATTTCCTCAAGCAGGCCTTCCAAATCTTTATTTCCTGTTGCCAGCCAGAAGTTGACCAAATCTCCCCGGGTCAGAATTTCATCTTTCGCCTCGGGGCCCAGAACAGGCGGCTTATCCACAAATTCTATCCCTCTACTTCTGCATTTCTCAAAGAGTTCGTCTTCTCTTTCTGCCTCAACGAATTTCAAGACCAAAGAAGAGACAAGAGAATCGCGATTAGACTCGTAGCTTCTTCCGTAAGTTAAATATAACCTCTCTTTCGCTCTGCTTACAGCTAAGTTGAATATCCTCTCCTCTTCTTTCAGGTGCTCGGAAAGTTCGGGAAGGGGTTTCAGCCCCAATTTCTTCTTCTCTAAAAGTGCTAAGAGGGAAGATTCGGGCAAATCTCGAGGAAACTTTCCTTCCACAAGGCCGGTTACGAAGACTACCGGGAAAAAGTTACCGCTTGCCCTTTGCACAGTCATAATCTGGACGCTATCCTCCTGGGAAATAAATGTAATTGCTTCCTCCCTGCCGTACGAAGCAAGCATCTCGTCAAGATAACTCATAAAATCAGAGAAAGACAGATTGTTTTCAATCTTCTGGAACTTCTTCACCACCTCCAGAAAATAGCTCAAGTTTTGAGCCAATCTCCTATTCCCCGTTCCTGCCTGGAGGTAACCGAATCTCAAAAAAACCCTATAAATAAGCCTTTCCAGAGATTCCTCTCTTGCCCGTCTCTCCATCTCTTCTAATGCTACCAGAAATTCTCGGAGAGAGGAGACACTTTCTTCCCTCAAACCCCATCCAGGATACGTCGCGCCAGAATCGGCCTCCTCCGAAAAGTCCCGGGGTATTTCTTTCACCACCATTTTTACGACAGCTAAGAAAGGCAACCCTTTTCTTTCACCATAAGTGAATAGCCTCTGAATATCTACAGGGTCTATCTTAAATTGCGGGGCTGAGAGAGCTCTCAGGAGATAGATGTTCATCTCTTCTTCCCGTCCCCAGATGCACTTCAAAATGGAGATAATCTGGACAATTTCTGGCTGCTTGAAAAATGCTATGCCCCCCATCACTGTATAATCAATATCGTAAATTCTGAGCGCGTCCTCCAGATTCTTTATCTCTCTGGATACACCACGGCAGAGAATAGCAATGTCGTGATAGTGGTAGCCCCGGCGAGTTAAACTATAGACCTTCCGGGCAATGAACAGAGCCTCCTCGCTTTCACTGGAACATTTCACTAAAGTTATCTCCGGGGAAGAGGTAACTGGCTGGGAAAGCGAAATTGTGTCCGGCTGAAACTCACTCAGGAATCTCTCCTTCACCTCGTGCGGCAGGGCTCCGCGAAAACGAAAGACGCTCTCCTCGACATTACCTGAAAAAAGTACATCCTCCTTCCCTGCGGCTAAGAGAGAGAAGAGTTCGTACTGATTCAAATCGATGTTCTGAAAGTCGTCGAGGAGAATATGGCTAAATCTCTCCCTATAATTTTCAAGAATATCGGGATGACTTCTAAAAAGCTGAATGGTTTTCAAAACAAGGTCTCTGAAATCCAACCGGCTCTCTTTGTGCAGGTATTCCTGATATTCTCTATAAATTCTTTTCAAATCCCTGAATTTGCCATAGTCGGGCAGGCTAACCTGGGGATTGAGTTTCAAAAGGTCAATGAAGTCGACTACCTCGTCCAAAAATCCTGACATTTGCTGAACTCTCGGATAGTAGTTTAGCTTCAAATCTTTAAGAATCTTACTCAACACTAGCCTTTCCTCTAATCCGTCGAGTACCTGAAAGTTGGGATAGATTCCGGGAACTCTATTATAATTTTGCCGGAGAACTCTCTTACAAAAGGCGGTGAAACTATCGACCCAGAACTCTCCATATCCTCGCTGGAGATGGGGCCTCAAACTATCTATCATCTCCGCCTGGTCGGTAAACACAAGTATCTTCTCGGGTGGAGCAGTTCCAGAAGATATTAGATATTCGACTCTTCTCTTCAACACTTCTGTCTTACCCGAACCAGCGGGACCCAAAAGAAGAAGCGCTCCACCTCTGTAGGCCACCGCCTCCTTTTGTTCACTATTCAAATCCCTTAACATATCCACCTTCAGTCCTCAAATTTCTCAACCACGCCCGCCGTACTACGCGATGAACAAACTATTTCCTATTTCCTCTTTCCCTACCCATCAGTTAAAAGATAGTTTGTGAGGAGCTTTCGGAATTTCAGCCAAAAAATGAGGACGGCTCCTTCTCTTCCAAGCAAATCACTGTCCGACGAGTGAAGCGAGGAGTTTTGATTTCCGCCTCGCGAAGTCCGAAGTTTTTTGGCGTCAAGAAATTCCTTAGCGATGAACAAACTATCTTTTAATTACCTTTTCCATCTCCTCTTGGAAGGCTTCAAAAGCGGGCTTATCGTATAGGGCGAAGATAATAGACTTAATCTTTATATCCTTCCTTTTCCTTAAGAAATCAAAAACTTCTCCCACCATAATCTTAGCGCACTCATTGAGTGGAAATCTACCCACGCCAGTTCCAAAAGCTGGAAATGCTAAAGAATTAACTCCCAGTTCTTCTGCTTTTTTTAGGGTATTAAGAGTCGCCTTTGCTATTATCCGAGCATCGGTTACTAAATGCTGTTCCATTACCGCGGCATGGATGATGTATTTTGATGGCAAATCTCCTGCGCCAGTGACAACCACCTCTCCTACCGGCTTTGGCCCCTGGCGCACTGCCTCACTTTCGATAATGCTCTCTCCCTTTCTTTTGATTGCGCCAGCTACTCCCCCACCCATCCAGAACCTATTGTTAGCCGCATTGACAATGGCGTCAACTTTCAAGGTCGTAATGTCACTCTGAAAAAGCTTTATCTTCGTGTTTTCCACCAAAAATTCCATTCTTAACGCGGAGCTTTGCTCCGCTACTCCTATCATCACGCGGAGCTTTGTTCCGCTACTCCGTTTTCATTTTTTCTTTTAAACTGCCAAGAAGATTATCAAAAGATTTCTCGAATGCATCCACCCCTTCTCTCTGAAGCGTCTCACAGACCTCTTCTATATTGACCCCAGCTCTTTCCATCCGGGAAAGAATCTCATCCGTCATATCCAAATCCTCTTCCAGCAGGGACAGCCTCGGCTTGCCATGGTCTCTAAAGGCATCCAGCGTCACCTGAGGTATAGTATTCACGGTATGGGGACCAATCAATTCTTCCACATATTTCACATCATTGTAAGCGGGGTTCTTGGTTGAAGTGCTTGCCCAGAGAGGCCTTTGAACTCTGGCTCCTCGTTTCTCCAGGTCTTTAAACCTTTCTTGAGAAAATATTTGCTTAAACTTTTGATAAACCTTCTTGGAATTAGCTACTGCTGCTTTTCCCTTCAGTGCTTCTAAATCTCTTTTCTTTTCAGGGTCTTTCTCCGAGTTTATTAGTGAATCAATCTGCTTATCCACCTGTGTATCTATCCTGCTCACAAACAGACTGGCAACTGATGCCACTCGTCTCAAATCTCCTCCTTTTTCAGAAAATTCTTCCAGTCCCCTGATGTACGCCAGGGCAACATTTTCATAATGGGATAATGAGAAGATGAGAGTGGCGTTTACATTAATGCCATTCGATATCAGACGCTCAATTGCCAAAGCCCCCTCTTCTGTTGCCGGGACTTTTATCATAATATTCTCCCTTCCTATTCTCTCAAACAATTTTTGAGCCTCACCAATCGTCTCTTCAATATCGTATGCAATTTTTGGAGAGACTTCAATACTCACATATCCATCTTTCCCTTCTGTTTCCTTATACACTCTGTAAAGAATATCTGCCGCCAGAGTTACATCCTTTATTGTCAAGGTGCTATATACTTCTTCGACAGTTTTGCCTTTTCTAGCCATCTCTTCAATTTCAGAGTCGTACTCGTTACTTTGGGTTATTGCTTTTTCGAATATGGTCGGATTTGATGTAACTCCCGAGATGCCATCTTTTACAGCCATCTTTTCCAATTTCCCTGAGGTAAGGATAGACCTCTCGATGTTATCATACCAGATGCTCTGCCCAAAATTCTTAATCTGATAGACTGGGTTTTTCTCCATTTCTATTTTCCTTTCCTGAGATTCACAAAAGACTCATCTGCTCGGGTTCTTCTCTCTTTTCTTCCTCGAATATCGTTACTTTTCCATAGAGCCCGTCATGTCCTGGAAAAATTTTAACTTTCTTTTCCTTCACCCTGGCAAGACCTTCAGCAATTCTGGGATGAACTTTATAAAGTTCATCAAAAGGAACTGTTAGCATAATTTTGAATTCACTGCCAAATTTCTCAATAAGGTATTGGTACAACTTATCCGCTTCTGTCGACTTGGAAGTCTTTCCAATCGCCTCGCTGACTATATCTTTTAGAACCACGAGACTCGTAAAAGGAATTGCGCCCCTGGGTTTGAAGCCGATTTCTCTATCGGCGAGTTCCCACACTCGATGCATAACTCCTATAGTAAGAGGCTTGCCACACCGTGGGCAGATGTTATTATAACTCTTCGTCTCTTGGGGCGAAAGACACACATTACAATTCCTGTGACCATCATAATGGTACTTCCCTTGCTGGGGGAAGAATTCTATAGTACCCAGGAACTTATCTTTTTCTTTATTCTTGATTGCAGAAACTATCTCCCTATAATCTATCTTGCAATTGAAAATATTGGCTTCCCGCCCCAGACTGGCAGGAGAATGGGCGTCGCTATTGGAAATCAACGTAAACCTATCGAGACTTGATAGAGCCCAATTCATTTCGGGGTCACTGGACAATCCTGTCTCCAGAGCGTAAATCTGGGAGGTCAATTCCCCAAAACATTCTTCTATGTGATCAAACCCGGAATTTGCTCCAAAGAGCGAAAACCAGGGAGTCCAGATATGTGCCGGGACAACAAAACATTCATCGGAAATTTCCAACACAATCTTGGCTAACTCCTTCGCTGAAATTCCCAAAATCGGCCTTCCGTCAGCATTCAGATTACCGATTCTCGACAATTCTCTATCCAGCTTGTGGACTATCTCAAAACTGGGCGCAAAGACGAGAATATGAATTTTTCTTACTTTGCCGCTCTGGGAATAGATGCAACTTATCTCTCCAGTCAGAAAAAAATGGACACCGCCATACTCATAAACACCGTAAGCCACCGGCTTGAGACAATCTTCAAGTTCATCCAACCAGTGAGGGTGAGTAAAATCCCCTGTTCCCAGAATATCAATCCCCTTAACCTTCGCATACTTACTAATCTCTCTAACTGTCATCTCGCCAGAGGTAGCCCTTGAATATCGAGAATGAATGTGAAAATCAGCGATCAACATTTTTCTTCCTGACTATTAGAAAATAGAGCATCAAACCTATCCCAATCCCATCTATCAAAATATCGAAAATCGAACCATGTCTGGTGGGAATGAAAGTCTGATGGATTTCGTCGGATATTGCGTAAAGCAGGGAGAGCGCCCCGGACCAGGCATAAGTTCTTAATAGAATAGTTTTAGTGGAATAGAAAATCGCTCTCCAGACAAGAAAGGCGAGTATTCCATATTCAGCAATGTGGGCAATTTTTCTAAAGATTACATCCCAGGTTCCCCAGTGAGTGGTAAGATTAGGAAGGCTGGAGAGGTAAAAAATGGCACCACACCATAACCCCACGGGTAGCCACAGCCTCAAAAACAGAATAATTTTTCTCATCTCTCTTTGCCTTGAACATCAGTCGATACTCACTTGTAGCATTCAATAAATCTTTCCAAAGACCTGTCGTAAGTCCTCTCCACTTTAGGAGGGAAAAAACATCCGGGCAGCTCTCTTGATCTCCAGTGATATGTTATGCACTCGCAACAAATCCCTTTTCTGGAACAAGGCTCGTAGGTACAGGTACAATTTTTCCGATTTGCCTGTTCATTACACTCTCTCATCCATGTCTCCTTTACAAAAACAGTATTCTTTTTTCGTTTCTTGTAGCGGCAAAGCGCAAGCTTTACCTTTCTGTAGGGGACGGACGCAGTTTATGCCGATCTTTCGGCATGCCGTCCCTTCATTTGGGCGACCACAGAGTGTCGCCCCTACGCGTGCATTGGAGTCTTTGCGAAAGCAAGGTCATTCCCTCCCTTTCGGGAGGACTCCAATTAGAATCCAATTTTCTTAGACGGCTCACCTGCTGCTTTTATTTCTCCGAATTTCTGTTCATACATTTTAATATTCTCTTGTAGGGCAAGGAGGAATTTTTTGGTATGACCGGGGCTTGAAATTACCCTCGCCCTAACCTTTGCTTTCGGCTCCTGAGGTTGAACGTAAATGAAATCCATTGTGAACTCAGTCTCACTGTGCCTGATAAAAGCCAAATTCGCATATGCCCCCTGAGCCATAACATCATCCATTTCAATTCGAATTTGCACCTGTTTTTCCTCTTGTTCGGTCATAACTTTAACCTCCTTGACCTGTCCTCCCCATTTAGTATAAATATGGTGACCTTTCTGATATTTCTTCGGCTCAACCATCTTTATAATCCTCCGCTGATGCGAGTGGATTTGGTCTAGCGAGCATTAGAATTTTTAGCAAAAAATCGAAGATTGTAGGGGCGACATTTATGGCGCCCGATAATACGGGTTCGATGAATCGAACCCCTACAAGCAAAAAATTGTCAGCGAGCGAACCAAATCCCGAGCATATTCCTAAGCGATGAACAAACTATCTCTTAAAACATAATTCAAATCAATATTTATAACCTTTATCAAAGGCCTCTTTGAAATCGTACCCGTTCTTGAAATCCTCAATACTATCTTCGTCTGTCTTGCTCATAAGTCCAGCATCAACCATATTGAAAACTACATTCCCGAAATCCTCTGTCTTTCTGATGCCCCAATTACAAAAAACCGTGCGAGCCATTAGCCCAAAACGTTCCAGACCGTATTCCCTGATACCCTCAAGAAGCTCTTGACCGGTAACGTGCCTCGGCTTATCGAGTTTACTCTGCGTGTAATTTAGAGCTGCCATAACGAACTCATAAGCCTCGACTTTATAGCGTGGATCATCGGTCACAATTTCTTCAACAGCCTCGAGAAAATCCATCTTTTCTTGACCTCAAATAATTTACTATCTATTCTTAGCACAGGCAAACCCTCTTGAAATTACAGGAGTTGCATGTTTCCTTGTTGGTTGTCTTGGCAAAATTATCTATGGAAGCTATGTTTTCCCCCGGGTCTACCAGTAACGCCTTCATTTCCCTGATACTGTTTCTCATATATCCCTTAATCTCCTCTATATCTTTAGCATCTAACCTGTTTGTCACACCCCTCTTATTGTGCAAATTGTACTCAATCGTTCTAACCTTCTCGGGGCTCGCATTCCATTGGTCAATCGCAAATAGAGTGTAGCAACCAAGTTGAACGTCGCTTCCAGCGCGTTCAGATTTGCCAGTTTTCCAGTCTACTATGGTAATATTGCCCTCGCGGTCTCTGTAAGCAAAATCTAACTTAACATTAATTTTGGTATCTTCGAAAAGAAAAGTCTGGAACTCCTCTATGGGCAACCAGAGTGAAAAACCGATATTCTTGATCATATCGAAGATATCAGAATTGTAAAAATTCTGAATGCATGTGTCCACGTGATTCCAGAGGTCTTTCCATTTCTCCTCTTTCACTTCCACATCGTATTCGTGCTCGAATAAGGCGCAGCTTTTAGGATCCTGCCAATACCTTTTGTTCCTTGAGGAATCGAAATCGTGCCGCATCTGCTCCCTGGTCAATTCGATAAGCCTATTCATTAAAGGCACTCTCCCAGACTTAGCCTCTTCCAAGATATTCTTAATAGAGTTATGGACTACCTCTCCCGCCCACATAAATCTATTCTTCAGTTTTCCCAGAATGTATATCTGCCTGACTTCATCCGGAGCATCAAATTCCCAACCACCCCAGTGTCCATAATAATTGTAATAGTATTTTCTCGCGCATTCCCTGAAAATATCGTTTCTCGACTTTGACCAAGAGAACTCGTTCTTTAGTTTACCCATTTCCCCTCCCATTCGTGCGATTCTCGTAAAGATTTAAACTAAAATTGAACTGCCGGGATTTCAGTTTCCTCCTCTTCAACTTCGAAATAAGCCCGCGGCTCAGCAAGACCCCTCCTCTTGGCAAAGAAGCGCCCAATGACTTCTCTAATGTGGGCATTAAAGTCTCTAACAGCCCGATTATACCTAACTCTGGCCACAGCAATCCTATTCGTAGTTCCCGCCAGTTCGTCCATTAGCCTGATGAAGGTCTGATTGGCTTTCAATTCGGGATACCGCTCCACAATTGCCAGAAGGCGGGCTAAAGCACCATCCAGTTCCCTTGCTGCATTAAGCTTTTCTGCAACTGTTTTTGCCCCAGCAAGAGCTGAACGCGCATCGGCTACGCGAGTAAATACTTCCCTCTCATGTTTCGCATATCCTTTGACTGTCGCCACCAGGTCAGGAATTAATTCGCTTCTCCTCTTTAGCTGTGTGTCAATCTGAGCCCAAGCCTCGTTTACTTCCTCATCCATTCTCACCACGCGGTTAAGCCCGGAAATGTACCAAGCGACGCCAACAAGAATTAAGAAGACGACAATAGCCAAAAAAATCCATGCCTTTCTCATCCTTCCCTCCTCCTTTTGTGAATCAACTGTGCTTCCCTCTCACCCAAAAATAGTTTATGAAGAACTATTGGAATTTCAGCCAAAAAACGAGGACATCCTCGTCCCGCTAAAGTGGGAGATTTGCTAATGGGGCCGACGAAGGTCGTCCCCTACGCGACTTTCCCTCCATTTTTAAGAAAAGTTGATTTTGAAGAGCATTGGAATTTTAGCGAAGAAACGAGGCTGACAATAAGACTTCCGCGCAGAATTCTGTTTGAGCCCCGATTTATCGGGGCGAGTTTAATTCTGCGCCCTGCAGAAGCCGAAGTTT
>CAZTSA010000032.1:0-14395 GCA_964616885.1 uncultured Clostridia bacterium | reverse complement strand
TACTTTGCCTGTTCTCTTTTAATCCCTGTAAACTTTCTGCAGCAGAGAAATAATCTGTATAGTAAATATACTAGGACCCCGGACATATAAATCGAATAAACCGGGAAAAAAGACCCATAGCTCTCTTTAAATTCCCTTGCCTGCGGGATGATGCCTCCGATAAAGAAATCATCAACATAGCATAGCGTGAAGAACAAAAATCCTACTCCATAGCCAGCATAAGATAATAATGGAGAGGGTTCCTTTCCGGTGGAAAAGCACAAAACCCAGATTAGTGCGCTGGACGGAATTAAAGCTCCCAAGGCGTATGCAGTTTTAAACCAAAAAGTAGAAGGAGATAACAGAAAAATAAAGTTACTAAATACCCAGAGAGAAGTAAGAAAAGCAAAAACAGTAAACGTGCGTTTCAAAGAAATAGGCGCTCCTTTTTTAAGAACAAGTAAACCTAAAAGAAGATTGGCTATGCCACCTGCCAAAACAATCCATCTCATACTAAGTTTTCCTTAAATGACGCCTAATTCTCTGCCTGCTTTTTCAAAAATTTTAATTGTCTTTTGCAAATCATCTGGCGAATGGGTAGCCATAGGGGTAAGGCGAAGCCGAGATTCTCTTTTCCTTACCGCTGGGTACACCATGGCATCTACAAAAACTCCTAAGTGTTCTAACATTCTAACCATTTGGTAGGTTTTGATATCATTCCCTATAATAACGGGAATGATGGCTGCTTCCGAGTTGCCAGTATTATAACCCAACTTCTGCAGATTTTCTCTTAGATATCTCACATTTCTCCACAAGTTCTGTCTTAATTTTGGCTCTTCTCTGATTACTTCAAGTGCCGCGAGAACACCAGCAACAATGGAAGGGGGCAAACTGAGGTTAAAAATGAATGGCCGGCTGGCACTTCTGAGATAGTCCACAATTTTCTTTCTCGCCACTATAAATCCACCTAAACCAGGAAGGGCTTTGCTAAGGGTCCCCATCACTATGTCGATTCTGCCCATCAAATTAAAATATTCAGTCGTCCCTTTTCCATTCTCACCTAGTACTCCCACAGCATGGGCGTCATCAACCATAACCGCTGCATTATGTTCTTGCGCCAAGTTATGAATTACGTCTAATCTGGCAATATCACCATCCATACTAAAAACGCCGTCAGTAACAATTAATTTATTACTTTTCCATTTACATTTCTTTAGCTGTTTTTCTAAATCTTGCATATCATTATGTCTATAGACCAATACAGTCCCACCCGAAAGAAAACACCCATCAATAATGCTCGCATGAGATTTAGCGTCCGTGATTACGAAATCATTTTTTGTAACCAGAACAGGTATGCACCCTAAATTGGCAAGATACCCCATGTCATATGTAATGCAGTCTTCCCCTCCTTCAAATTCAGCAAGTTTTTGTTCTAAAAGATTGTGCAGTTGCATTGTCCCGCCTGCTATTCTTGAACTCGAAGTACTCATCCCATATTTCTCAAGAGCTTCCGCTGCTGCTTTTTTTACTTTCGGATGCGTAGCTAAACCAAGATAGTTACAGCAGCCGAACATAATCAATTCCCGACCTCTCAATATAATTTTTGGCTGAGCCACGGAAGAAACTTCTCTCAAGAAAACTCCCTGAGCCCTAAAGAAGTCGACTCTGGAAGTCGTGACGCACTTTCTAAGAATACTAACCTTTAATCTTCGGTCGATTTTTCTTCTCTCAGCGAAGTCGGGCACAGCCATTTTTCCCCTACGCTCCCTCTTTCTGCGTTCAGACGGCTTCCTCTTCTTCGTTATCTCTTCGAGGAACTGGTCCAATATTGCCAGATTTCTATCTTGACGACCCAAAAACTCTATACCACAATAGAATTCTTTATTTTCAGTTAAAGGGTAACTCCATATTACACGTGCTTTCGTGTCCAGTGAAGGATATGAGGGACCCAAATCCAAAGAAAGTGTAACGGGTGAAGACAAAAGTAAAGGAGCATCCAATATGAGCAGTAAACCTTCTCTACTCACGTTAACCGTTCTTCCGCATACAATTGTGTTATTACAATTCGGTTTTTTAACTTCTACCTTTACCGGAAAATCCGCTGTAAAACGTGGAGAAACTCTTCTATCAGACGATAAAGCGGGTGTTTTCAAGTACACCTCCTAAAAGCAAAAAAAACTAACAGCATCTCCATAAACTTGCCAAAATAATGATTCAACAAATAAAAAAGCGGGGCGACCTCAACGTTTGGAGTACCCCGCTTTAAACAGTCCATATTCATTATATTCGTTGAGGTCATTACTTCTCCTAATTTTAGAAAGTGCCCATGATAGTCACAGTTGTGCCAGAAAAAAATATACCGTTAAACTAACCTTGTGTCAAGACCTTTTTGTGCCTGCCCGATACTTCCAACGAGTTCCGAAGGAAGTATCTTCCAGAATAATACCTATTTTTTCCAGGTCATTACGAATTTTGTCTGCCTTTCCCCAATCCTTTGTTTCCCGGGCACCATTCCTCTCGTCAATAAGCTTTTCGATTTGGAATTCGTCTATTCCCACTTTCTCTATTGCCTTCTCCTTAAGGAATCCCAGGAGAGAACCCATACTTTTCAATGCCCTCTCCGCCGAAAGGAGAAAAGAGAGGTTAGGATTTTTTTCAGAAACCACTTTGTTTGTTTTACCTACCAAATCGAAAACGTGACCGAGGGCGCGAGCCGTATTGAAATCGTCATCCATGGCGGCAAAGAATTTCTCTTTTGACTTTAGTACACTCTTCTCCTGTCTCTTTGAGGCTGCCAATTGATTCCTAGCTTTCAGTCCTTTTAAGACAAATTCGATGTTTTCTAAAGCATTGTGAAACCTCTCTAAGCTTTTCCGGGCTTCTTCTAACTTATCATCAGAAAAATCCATAGGACTTCGATAGTATTGGGAAACAAGGAAGAGCCGCACCACATCGGGAGAATATTTCTCATAAATCTCTCTCATAGTAAAAAAATTGCCCAGAGATTTGGACATCTTTTTCCTGTTGAGCGTAACAAATCCGTTATGCAACCAGTAATTTACAAATTGCTTACCTGTAACTGCCTCAGACTGAGCTATTTCGTTTTCATGGTGCGGAAAAATCAGGTCCTGTCCGCCGCCATGGATGTCAAGGGAAGGTCCGAGGTACCCCATGCTCATAGCACTACACTCAATATGCCATCCTGGCCTGCCTCTTCCCCAGGGGCTCTCCCAGGATGGTTCACCTGGCTTAGCTCTCTTCCATACGGCAAAATCGAGGGGGTTCTTCTTCCTTTTGTCAACCTCTATTCTGGCTCCCGCTCTCATCTCTTCCCGGGACCGATGCGAAAGCTTACCGTACCCATTAAACTTCGACACTTCGAAGTAGACATCTCCATCAATGACATAAGCGTGCCCGAGGCTGATTAACTTTTCCACAAGTTTAAGCATTTCTTTTATATGCTCTGTCGTCCTGGGATAGAAATTTGCTTCTTTTATGTTTAGTCTTTTCATTACTTCGAAATACTCACTTATGTACTTTTCCGCTATCTCCTCAACGCTCTTCCCTGACTCTTGAGCTCTATTGATGATTTTATCATCAACGTCTGTGAAATTTTGTACAAATGTTACCTCATATCCCTTATATTCCATGTATTTCCTGATTACGTCAAAGACTACATAACAGCGAGCGTGCCCGAGATGGCAATGGTCATACGGCGTAGTTCCGCAGACATACATTTTTACCTTTCCCGCCGAACACGGCTTAAATTCCTCTTTTTTCCGGGTTAAAGTATTGTAGACAAATAGAGCCATAATCTCCCCTCACAGCTCCCCGAGCGAAACTATGGTATAGGAAGCTATACCTTCGCCCTGACCAACCCATCCCAATCCCTCATTGGTTGTGGCTTTAATATTAATTACTTCCGGACTAATTTTTAGAACCCTACTAATATTTTTTTTCATCTGTTCAACGTAAGGCAAAAGATGGGGTTTCTCGGCCACAATTACCGAATCGAGATTATTTACCCGAAAATTCGCTTCAGCCATAATTTCAGTTACTTTGTCCAGAAGAATGAGGGAGGAGATATTTTCATACTTTCGGTCACTATTCGGAAAATGGCGGCCTATATCCCCCTTGCCTAACGCGCCAAGAATTGCATCACAAATCGAATGGACCAAGACGTCTGCATCGGAGTGGCCAAAAAGTCCTTTCTCAAAAGGTATTTCTGCACCGCCCAGAACCAGTCTTCTGCCGGGAACGAGTTTATGGATGTCGTAGCCAATACCTACTTTCATAGTAATTCCCCTTACCCTCTCTCCCCCTCACCTTCATCCTCTCCCCCGAGGGGAGAGGAAAAACACCACCCCTCACCTTCATCCTCTCCCCCAGGGGGAGAGGAAATGTGATGAACCTAAGATGATTTCGCTAATAACATTGCCTCAGCGAGGATTAAATCTTCTTTAGTAGTAATTTTTATGTTGCGGTAGTCACCCGGGGTAACTCTCACTGGTTTTCTCATCCTTTCCACCAGCCCTGCATCATCGGTGCCATAAAATCTATCTTTGAAAGCTTTAGAATAAGCTTTCTTAATCAAACTTAGCCGGAATGTTTGTGGGGTCTGAACTCTCCACAGACATTGGCGAGGAATCGTCCTATCTATAACGCCCTTTCCGGTTACCAATTTGATAGTCTCGGTCACAGGAACGGCAGCAACACAGGCTCCAAATTTTCTTGCTTTAGCAATGGACTCTACTATCATCCTTCTGGTAACGAATGGCCTCACCCCGTCGTGAATAACTACTATCTCATAATCCGAAGACACAACGGCAAGTCCCGAAGCCACCGAGTCCTGTCGCCGCGCTCCCCCGCCAATTATCTCTATCTTCTTTCTATATCCATACTTTTGTATAATTTCCTTCTGGCAATACGTCTTCCAGCCCTTAGGGATAACCAGAATTATCCTGTCAATTTTATCTATTGAGTCAAATACATCGAGAGTGTATGCCAGAATTGGTTTAGAGCCGATAGAGAGAAATTGCTTTTTTGTTGATTGCCCCATCCTTTTTCCGCTGCCCGCAGCGACGATAATTGCTGCTACTTTCAAAGCTTACCTCTCTTACTAAAAGTAATCTATTCATTCCTCTACAAGGCGGGCGAATATCATCCGACCAGCGGCAGTCTGCAAGATGCTATTTACCATTACGTCGACTTTTCTACCAATATGTCTCCTTCCATCTTCAATTACTACCATCGTTCCATCATCAAGGTAAGCTACTCCCTGTTTGGGCTCTTTGCCCTCTTTCAAGACGAAGACTTTCATTGCCTCGCCGGGGAGGACTGGGGGCTTGATGGCATTGGATAGTTCATTGACATCTAAAACAAGAATTCCTTGCACCGCTGCAACTTTGTTTAAGCTGAAATCCGCAGTTAAAATCCTGGCATCCAGTTCCTCAGCCAATTTTACTATCTTCGCGTCCACTTCTTCAATTTTTGGATAATCCTTCTCAAAAATCTTTACCGATGCCTCTTTAATCTCCTGGAGCCTCTTCAAAATATCCAGCCCTCTCCTGCCTCGATTCCTTTTTGATGAGTCAGATGAATCGGAAATTTCTTGCAGTTCTTTCAGAACGAAACCCGGGATTACCAGAGTCCCTTCCAGAAATTTAGTCTCGCAGATATCGGCAATTCTGCCGTCAATCAGGGCACTGGTGTCCACAACCTTCATTGTTGCACCACCTCTTCGCTTGCTGGAAAGGCTGATATTTCTATCCAGAAGTTCTAATTCCTCTTTCTTCCTGATAGCCAGCACCATCCCGATATAAGCAAGGACAATCTTTATTAACAAAGAATAAGACTTGAAGAATGTCTCCACGGCGGGGTTCTCCATTAATGACGCCGAATAGTCGATGAGTTTGGCAGCAATTAATCCAAGAATTATTCCAATCCCACCGGCTATCATTGTATCCAGGGCAACTCTTTCAATAAGTATCTCTATAAGAATAACCAGAATTGCAGCACCTGTCCCAATTAGAATCCCCTTAGGACCTGGAGAGATTTGAAAATACCCAATAATTGGCCCGGCAACAATCACTAATAAGCGAATAATCCAGATAAACAATAATCTTCACCTCCTTCGACTTCTGCTTTCATAATTAAATATTCTACTCCCTGTACGCCGGCAGCCTTCCAGGCTGGTCAAGGCTAAAGCCTTGACCTACAGCCGTCGGCTACATGTGAACTATTGACTTGCACAATCTAAATGGTCAAGAAACCCCTCACGTTTTCTTCCTCTCCCCAATGGGGAGAGGGGAGGAGTGACGGGGAATCATTGCCATAAAGACCCTTAGGCCCGCCCTATATGTAGTTTTTCGATAGCTTCGTTGACTGTGGATACGCCAATCAAATCTATTTTTCCCTTCCTGTGAAATTCTTTGAGGTTATTGTTTGGTAATACGCAGGTTTTGAAGCCTAACTTTTCTGCCTCGCTTACTCTTTTTTCAATAAAGGTTACTCCCCGCACTTCACCTGCTAAACCCACTTCACCAATGACCACTACCTTTTCACTAATGGGCGTGTTCTTCACTCCGGAATAGATAGCTGCTATAACACCTAAATCACAGGCGGGTTCATAAATTCTCACTCCTCCCGCTATATTTAAGAAGATATCACATTTTTCTAAATGGAGATTGAAATTTTTTTCCACTACCGCTACCAGCAAAAGTATCCTATTATAATCCAAACCACTGGCCTGTCGCCTTGGCAGGTTGAAATTTGCTCTTGTCACCAGAGCCTGGAGTTCTACTAAAAGGGGTCTGGTTCCCTCTAAAGGTGCCACAACAACTGCCCCCGCAGCGGGAACGCGACCTTCCAAAAAAATCTGTGAGGGATTCAGCATCTGTTGCAGTCCATCGCTTTTCATCTCAAAGACGCTAATCTCCGAGGTGGTGCCATACCGATTTTTCTCCACCCTCAAAATCCTGTATAAGTGGTCCTTTGAGCCTTCAAAGTATAGAACCGTATCTACTATATGTTCCAAAACTTTGGGGCCGGCAATTGCTCCTTCTTTGGTGATCTGACCCGAAATGAACACCGGAATTCTTTTTGATTTGGCTAAATAGAGTAGTTCCTCACTGCACTCTTTAACCTGACCCACGCTTCCCGGCGAGCCACTAAAATCGTCATGGTAAACCGTTTGAATTGAATCGATGATTACAAATTTCGGCTCGATCTCTTTAATCTGACTAATTATCTCTTTAAGATTTGTTTCCGAGAATATTATCAATTCTGGATAATCTATCCTCAGCCTATCGGCTCGCAACTTTACCTGTTCCAGAGATTCTTCTCCAGAAATGTATAAGCATTTCCTGCCCGAAGCCGCCAGACTTCCCGCCACCTGCAAAAGGAGAGTTGACTTACCGATACCAGGAGAGCCAGCTAAGAGGACAAGAGAGCCAGCCGTAACTCCTCCACCTAAAACATGGTCGAACTCCGATATTCCTGTGAGGAATTTCTCCTCAGGCCGAAGTTTGATGGAACTGATTGGAGTTGGCTTTGCCGTGGAAAACCTGCGTTCTTCCCTTGAGGCAAAATCTACTTCCAATCTCTCCTCAACCAAACTGTTCCACTTCCCGCAGGTGGGACACTTTCCCAGCCAGCGGGCGGACTGATATCCACATTCCTGACAAACAAAGGCCGTTTTTGCTTTTGCCAATAATGCCTCACTTCAAAACAATTCCAATGCTGCTATTGAGTGTGCCCTGATTCAATATATCCTCACCATTTATTCCAAAATAAAACCAGTCATTTACCCTGAATTTTGTTCCAGCATTAACCCAGGCTCTTTCCTTAGAAAAACGAAAAACTTCTGCACCAATTTCTACTCTGTCTTTGATTGGCCAGAAAGCTCCACCAATACCGCCACTGGAGCGAATAACTCCACCATATAGAGAGAAGCGTCCCAAATTTTTCCCCACGTTCACCGTTATACTATTTATTTTCTGGTCACCCGAATCCGCCGCACTGTCACCTTCTCCTATATTGTTTACTGAAAAGTGGTAGAACGTTTCCCTCCCGGGAATCAAGTAGAGACCAAAGTCACTTCTAAGTTTCTCGTCATTCATATTATAATTTAGTTGGTAATCCCATGCCATCTGGAAACTGGAGGTTCTCTGTAAAATATTCTTAGCCTGTTCAGAACTCTCTTTTAGACTTTTCACCACTTCTTCGACCTGTTCGCCCATCTGTTCATCGGTCAGGAGCCGACCCATTGCTCCCTCCCCCTTATTAAGCTTTTCTGCAACATCAGCGACTTCATCCAGCATCTTATCGAGTTTTTGAAGAGACCTCGCAATAGTTTCTTCATCTACAGTATCAGTTATTTCTCTCAAATTAGTTGAGACCTGGTGAAGATTCTCAATTGTCTCATTTAGCTCCTGCCCTTCAGTGCCTAAAGCCCTATTCAATTTCCTGGTCACATCTCGCATATTATCCAGAATCAATCTCAGAGACTTGCCTAATTCTTCTTCTTTGCCAATCTCTTTTATCCTGTCTACCAAATCTCCCACGCCAAGTAAGACTTTCTCTACTGCCCTGTCGATACTAACAGGCTCAATACCTATAATGGTATCGCCGTCCCCCAAGAGCGGCTCCTCTTCTGAACCGGAAGTGATTTCCAGATACTTCGTGCCAACAATTCCGAAAGATACAATCTTAGCCTGCGCATCCTTGTGAATTTTCACATCCCTTCTTATGGAAGCAACCACCTGAGCTTTATCATCAACCAGTGCGATATCCGTTACTTTTCCTACTACCACTCCTGCTCTTCTCACCTGGGATTTTTCCGGAAGTCCGCTAATATCGCTAAAAAAGATTTTTATCCTGTACCGCTTCTCCAGATGGATGTCGCCAAGAAGGACAGTCACTATTACCAGGGCTACAATACCGCACAGAACAAAAAGCCCGACCTTTGTCTCCTGATTCAACATCGACCTACTCCCTTAACTTCATCTTTATGGGTCCCTCGCTTGAACCGGCAATAAACTGTCTCACCACAACGTTATTTGTTTCCTTTATCTCTTGCGGCGTTCCTACCTCTTCTATCCGGCCCTCATAAAGCATGGCAATCCGATCAGAAATCTTATAGGCAGTGACCATATCGTGAGTGACGGCAATAGAACATATTTTTAGCTTCTCTTGCAAATCTAAGATTAAATTGTTAATCACATCGGCCATAATTGGGTCTAACCCGGTTGAGGGTTCATCGTACAGAATATATTTTGGGTTCATGGCAATTGCCCGTGCAAGTGCCACCCTCTTCTTCATTCCTCCAGAAAGTTCAGCAGGCATCATCTGTTCAATGCCTTCCAGGCCAACCATAGAGAGTTTTTCAGAAACCCTCTTCCTTATCTCTCTCTCTTCCAAATTGGTCAACATCCTAAGACCAAAAGCTACGTTTTCTCCTACTGTTAAAGAATCGAATAGGGCAGCTCCCTGAAATAGCATGCCGAATTTCTTTTGAATCTTAGCCAACTCCTCCATTCCTAACCTGGTAATTTCCTGCCCATCTACTTCGATTTCACCGGCTTCAGGTGTTAATAGCCCAACAATATGCTTTAACAGCACGCTCTTCCCACAGCCACTGCCGCCTATTATAGTAATTGTCTCTCCATCTTCTATTTCCAGATTCACTCCCCTTAAGACTTTATTGTCTCCGAAACTCTTATGAAGATTCCTAATCTTTATCATATTTTGACTTCACCCTTCCGCTAAAGCGGAAGTCGGAGTAGCAGAGCAAAGCTCTGCGTTATAATTGCGAAGCTTCGCTTCGCTACTCCTAACTTCTATGCTTCCTAATAAAACTATGCCATTTATGGCATAGTGGACTATACCTCGACCTAAGCCTTCCTTTTAAGCATGGCATTTTCTACTTCTTGTTTGAAAGATAGATTGTGAGGAGCTCTTGGAATTTCAGCTAAAAAACGAGGACGACGCTTTCTCTTCCAAGCAAAAATTTGTCCGACCCCGATTTATCGGGATGGGCATAAAGCCCTACACTACTAAATCTTAGAAATGGGTGGCGCCAATTCCAATGGAGACGAGAAAGGCTGTCAAGAAATAGTCTGAAATTAGAATTAAGACCATAGAGGTTACCACTGCCGAAGTAGTCCCTCTGCCCACACCTTGCGCTCCCCCTTCGCAGGTGAATCCCTTATAACAACAGACCATAATAATGATTACGGCAAAAAAGACAGATTTTATTAGACCCTGATACACATCGTCAATGCGCATAAAATCTAAAATTTCATCTCGATAGACGGTTGCCGGAATACGAAAGGAATATACGCTCACCAGGAGTCCACCCACAACGCCGATTATATCCGCAAAGAGCGTTAGGACGGGAACCATAATAACACAGGCAAGAAACCTGGGGACGGCGAGATACTTTACAGGATTTGTCCCTAAAGTATAGAGTGCGTCTATCTGCTCTGTCACCTTCATTGTCCCCAGCTCAGCGGCTATTGCCGCACCGACCCTACCAGCCAAAACCGTGGAGCCTGTTACTGGACCCAATTCCTTAACCATTGAAAATCCAACCGCCATTCCCACATAGACCGGCTCACCAAAAAAATTGGTGAAAGCATAGCCCGTCTGTAAAGCCAAAACCATTCCTGTAAACAAGGCGGTGAGTCCAATTACTGGAAAGGACATTACCCCGATCTCCATCATCTGTCTTACAATGTCCTGGCTCCTCAGGGGTCTACGGCCGGCCCAATATATTGTCTGGCGAAATAGTTCTGTTATTCGACCCAGACTATTAGTGGCAACTAAAATTTTCTCACCTATGTATCTCAAGAATCTATTCTCTACCTTCGCGTTGAGTCTCACTCAATCTCACCCATGGTAATACTTGCCGTATCTCTCAATCTCCTCAACCACTTCTCATAGCGCTCTTCCATTTTCTTCTGAATAATAAAGTTGCGCAGATAGTCTTTAATTTCCTCTAAGTTCTTCTTTTCCGCCGCTTTCTTCTCTACGCACTGAATAATGTGGTAACCGTACTCTGTTTCCACAACACCACTTAGTTCTCCGACCTGGAGGGCAAAAGCTGCGTCTTCAAATTTTCTGACCATCTGGCCCCTTATGAAGAAACCGAGATCGCCACCCCTGGAAGCAGAGGCGTCCTCTGAATACTTTTTAGCCAATTCCCCAAAGCTCGTCTTCCCCTCTTTAGCTTCCTTCAGAATATCTCTAATCTTCTTTAAAGCTTGATTCTTGTCGGTATTTTCATTAACTCTAATCAATATGTGGCGAACTCGCACCTGCTCGGGCTCCACCATTTCCGATTCATTCTGTTTATAAAAGTCTTCAATTTCAATATCCGTCGGTGGAACAACCTTTGCCTTAACTTCCTGGTCAATTAATTTTATCACCATTAGCTGTTCTTTTACCTGTTCTTCGAATTTTTTCCCCGATAATCCTTGTTTGGCAAGTTCTTGATTGTATTCCTCTTCTGTGGCAAACCTCTTCTTTATCTCCTCTATTCCGTCCTGAATCTCTTTACCAGTCACCCTGATATTCATCTTCTTTGCCTCGTGAATCAAAACTTTCTCATCAATCATTTGGTCAAGAATTTTTTCCTTGAATTCTTTAATTCTTATTTCCTTGTCCGGGCCCGTTAGGAACTTTTCATACTCTTCTATTAAAGGTTTGGCTCTTCTCTCATATTCGCTCATAAGTATCACATCGCCATCAACTGTAGCGACTGTCTTGTCAACAACCCTTGCCTTAAGGTAACTGGGTACGAAAAGCCAAAGGGTCGTGAACAGAAAAACTGCAATGATGCTAACGATTTGCTTTCTCGCCACTTTTCGTTCCCGACTCGGTCGATTTTTCTTCTTCATCTGTCGTTTCTCCTTTAGTTTCTGGTTGAATCCCCAGTGAGACCTCATTCAAAAGTTCATAATTGACCGAAACCATTAACTCCTGCCTGAACCTCTGCATAAGTCTCTCCAGTTTCTCGTTTTGGATTGTTGTCTTTATTTCAAAATTTATTTCCTCTGGGGTCTTGTTTTCTAACTTCTTTGTATCTGTTAGCTTAACCAGATGGTATCCGAATTGAGTCTCTATGATGGGGCCGATATCGCCTTTCTTTTCCAGAGCAAAGATAGCTTCTTCGAATGCAGGAATCATTTCTCCCGGAGAAATATAACCCAAATCGCCTCCCTTAGGAGCTGTAATTGAATCAATCGAATACTTCTGCGCCAACTTTTCGAAACTGCCGCCTTCCAACAGTTCATTTAAAATCTTCTTGGCCTCTGATTTTTTCCTTACCAGAATGTGGCTTACTCTAACCTCTTGAGGATTTGTAAATTTTTCCTTATTCTTCTCAAAATATTCTTTAACTTCTTCATCTGACACGGCAATGCGACCTTTCTGTAATTCCTGAACCATCGCCTCCAGGAGGACGCGGTCTTGTACATTCCTCAACTTACTCCTGACCTCTTCTTTTCTATGTAATCCTTCTCCTTTCGCCTTCTGAACGAGCACCAGCTCAGCAATCATGCCATCCAGAAGTTCCTTTTTCCCGCTTTCCGTAGCCAAGAACCCCTGATAATAAGATGGAATCTCAGCGACTCTTGCTTGAAACTCCTCAAGTGTTATCTTTCTTCCCTTAATCCTGGCCACGACATCTTGATTGTCCTTAGTTTTGAAAAGAATCAGTAAACCAAGTCCAATAATCAAAATGCCTATTACCAAAAATAGAATTTTTCTTTTCATATCTCTTTCCTTACTGTAGCAGCAAAGCGTAAGCTGTGCCCATCCTTATGTGGGCGACCGTAAAGGTCGCCCCTACGCAATCGCTCTGCACGTACATTCATTGACTGAGATTTTCCCTTAGTCATCGGAACAATTATTATACCAAATTATAAGAGTTTTTGCAAGGAATCCTTCAACTCCTTCATTTTCAGCCGTTCATATTCAAATTTTTCTTCTAAATTTTCTTTGACCGTTGAAGGATAATCCCAAGGCCCAAACGAAATCTTGAAATTTTCCGCCTGCTTAAACCTAACCTTCTCTCTCAAACTACTGGCCAGTTCTACAAACTTATCCGGTGGTACCCGGGTTTGTGCACTGAATTCAACTTCTACCTCGCTATCTTTTTCACTAATCTTCTCAATCCCTAATCTTGTGGCTATCTGGCGAAGCTCCACCAGCTCAAACAGAGCGAGACACGGCACCGGGATATTACCGTAACGGTCCCCGAGCTCCTCTCTTATTTTCTCCAGGCTCTGGAGGTCTCGTGAGGAAGCAAATTTCCTGTACATATTAATCCTTTGAGCTGGATCCGGAATATACTCCACAGGGATATAAGCATCTACCTGTAAATCCATTTCCACATGCGGCTCCCGTTCTACCTCGATGCCTTTCTCACTGTTAACCGCCTCTTCCAGCAGTCTGCAATAGAAATCGAATCCTACTTCAAGGATGTGTCCGTGCTGTTCCGGCCCCAGGATGTTACCTGCTCCGCGGAGTTCCAGATCCCTGAGTGCAATCTTAAAGCCTGAACCCAACTCCGTGTACTGAATAATAGTCTGAAGTCTCTTCTCGGCAATGTCACTTAGAGGTAATTGGCGCGGATAGAAAATATAGCAGTAAGCCTTGTATTTATCCCTGCCAATCCTCCCCCGCAATTGATAAAGTTGTGCCAAACCCAGCTCGTGTCCGTTTGTAATTATCATGGTATTTACATTGGGAATATCGAGTCCTGCCTCAACTATAGTGGTTGCTACCAGAACGTCGTACTCCTTGTTTATGAATTTTACCATCACCCGTTCCAGTTCTGAAGCTGCCATTTTACCGTGTGCGACCCCTATCGTCACATCAGGCAATATTTTTCTTAGACGGCTGGCAACTGCCTCGATTGTCTCCACACGGTTATGCACATAAAAAACCTGACCCCCTCGTCCAATTTCGTTCCTTATAGCCATCTGGACAACATCCTCATTGTATTCTCCTAAATAGGTGTCAATAGGGATACGCCCTTGTGGCGGGGTATCTATCACCGACATATCGCGGACCCCACCCAGAGCCATAGAGAGAGTTCTGGGAATAGGTGTGGCCGTCAAGGTTAGTACGTCAACCGTTTTTCGAAGTTGCTTCAACTTCTCCTTGTGGCGGACACCAAACCTCTGCTCTTCATCAATAACCACTATCCCCAAATCAAAAAACTCAACATCCTTCTGAAGAAGGCGGTGAGTGCCTATGACGATATCAATCGAACCCTGCTGCAATTTTGCAATGATTTCATTCTGCTCCTTTTTGCTTTTGAATCTGGAAAGCATCTCAATCACCACAGGATAATCAGCGAATCTCTCAGAGAAAGTGTGGTAGTGCTGTTCAACCAAAATTGTTGTGG
>CAZTSA010000031.1:0-14584 GCA_964616885.1 uncultured Clostridia bacterium | reverse complement strand
TAGGAATTTCTAAAAGGATTAAAGCAACAAATACGGCAAATAACCCTGCGCCGACTTTAAGACATATGGCGATATTACATAAGGGAATAATCCCCGCGCTAAATAGATCGAATGGTTTACCTTTAAAAAATAAATTAAAAAAGAAATAACCTCCTATAAGACCAAGAAGGGCGATGGTCAAAAACATTATTGCGCCAAAACTCTCAAAGAAAGAGGCTGCACCACGACTCAATTTTCTTAATGCCAAATCTTTGCCAAAGGCGAGCATAAGATGTATAAAAGATAGAGCAATAATTACGCCTCCAGCAAACCCGCCCCCCGGCGAAAGGTGACCATGGGTTACGATATAGATTCCGTACAGAAGAATTAGCCCCACTGTAAGTCGGGTAATCGTCTTGACAATTAGAGTCATACCAGGATCTTCAGTTTTTCTATTCATCTTCCTCTTTTACAAATTCGTCTAACTTTTTACGCCCGATCCGGCGTAGAACCGCCAATACTCCAATCACCGCAGTAAAAAGTATAGTTGCTTCGCCTAAGGTATCGTAGGCGCGGAAATCTAATATCACCGAAGCAACCAGATTGGTCGCGCCTGTCTTTCTTAAACCTTCAGCCAGATAATTCTGGCTAACCCTCATTATTGGATGCCCGAATGATGGTAAATCTTTCAAAGTGAGGTAAGCAAAAAATAGAAAACCTCCAATGAACAATAGAGCCATAACCGAGTTAATGACTTCCTTTCGCCGGTTTACTGGCGGAATATCTCTCTTTATTGTTGCTCGAATTAAAATGATTAAACATAATATCTCCACTACCAACTGGGTTATAGCCAAATCGGGTGCCTTTAGAATCAAAAAGGCAACCGATAACCCCAAACCTACTGCCCCGACAGCAACAACTGAAGAGAGTAAATCTTTTATCTCCACAGCAATTATTGCTCCTAAAATCATAAATAATAGAAGAACATACAGCTCAAACATTTACACCTCGACCAAGAAACATCAATTATAAGTTATGAATTATAAATTATGAATTACAACTACAAAACAATGCAAACCGTGGTATTCGGTTTTTTCCTTACAATTCATAACTCATAACTCATAATTAATATACCATAATTATAAATAGAACCAGCATACCAAAAAGAGACCAAAACAGATATGTAGGTAATACTCCACTATGAATCTTTCTTGATCCTCGGACAAGTAAAAATACGAATTTTGTTCCCAGGTCATAAATATCGAAAATTTTCTTTTCAGCCTCTCTATAGATTTCTTTAAATGTTCCCATATTCTTTATTGTATCATAGAAGTCTACGCCTGTTACACGACTCTCTTCGGGAGTTATCTCGCCGCCCACATAAGCTGAATCCACCCGCAAGGCTTTGATATTACCTAACCAGTAGACAATTACTCCCAGAATGATTCCGATAATAATCAGTAGAGTAGCAAGGCCTGGCGACCAGAAACCACGGAAATAAACGCCAGGAACTGCGGAGAAAATAAGATTCTTTAGAGGAACCTCATATGCAAAAACGCCAAAAATTACACATAGCGTTGCCAGCACCACCATAGGAAACCACATAGCAAATGAAACTTCTTTTCGTTTTTGTCCCGGATAATGGGCAGCGGATGAAGGAGAACCCAAAAACACGCAGTGTATCAACTTCATAAAACTAGCTAATGTCAAAGCACTACCGAACATTGCTGCCACCAACCAGATAATCCAAAACTTATCGCCTCCTTTACCCAGTTCAATCACCCCTTGATAAATCATCCACTTAGAAACAAACCCATTAAGAGGTGGAACACCGGAGATCGATAATGCAGCAATTAAACAAATAACGAAAGTGATCGGCATGAGTTTAGCCAAACCTCCCAATCTTTCTAATTCCGTAGTCTGAGACCTATTTTCCACTGCTCCTCCAGACAAAAATAGGCCAAATTTATAAATAGCATTATTTAACATGTGAAACAGCCCGCCCGCAATTCCGACAGGATTTCCGGTGCCTATGCCCAGGACCATATAACCAGCCTGGCTCACCGCATGATAGGAAAGTAACCTCCTTAAATCATGTTGCACGAGAGCCATCATAACGCCGGCAACGATAGTCACCGCTCCAATAATTAAAAGGAACTTACCCATTGGCTTATTCATGACGAAAATTCCCATTGAAATCCTGCCAAGAAAATAGATTCCCATTAGCTTATCTAACGACCCTGGCAAGAAACCGGTTATGCTCACAGGTGCAGTCATTGCCATATCTGGTATCCAGGTATGCACAGGCATCACCCCAGCTTTGGCAAAGGAGGCAATAGCCAGGGACATGAATGCAATTACAGGTAGGGGACCGGTTAAGGAAACGCTAACATTGTCCATCTGAAAAGAACCAGTCAAAAACCATACAATGCCGATTCCCAAAATCATCAAACAGTCAGAGCCACCAACAATAATCAGAGTTTTCTTGGCTGCTGGAGAAGCTTCTGGTCCACCTATGCCAATAAGTAGATATAGGGTCAAGCCGAGAAATCCCCAGAAAACAAGAAGGAGCACCAGATTATTTGCTACAATTGCCCCACAAGCCCCACCAATTGTCCAGAGAAGATAAGCATAGTATTCATTTAAGCGCTCTTTCCCCGCCATAAATTTCAGTGAATATAGTACAATCAAAACTGAGAAAAGGCCAATAGCTATAATAATGAATCCGCTGAGATTGTCAACTTTCAAAAGCCGGAGATTGTTGTAAGACCACTCCACAGGCTTATGCAGAAAAGTAACCATGGTGAAATAGAGAGTTGCCAGTGCACCGCCTATGGCTAAAAATTCTCTAAGCCCCCTTACCCTTTTCGGAATCACCAGACATAGTAGTCCCACTAAAAATGGAATAATAATAAAATAAAGCAACAAATTCATCATGCGTCCCATCCCTTCCACTTCCACTAAAGCAGGAGCTGGAGTAGTCCCGATAAATCGGGACGTTATAATTGCGAAGCTTCGCTTCGCTACTCCAAACCTGTGCTCTTGAGTCTAAAGGTCTTTTCCTGAGATAGCCTTATCAGGTCTTGACCTGTCAACATTTTCTTTCCGGTCTTCTTATCCACAATCGAGACTCTCTCAGTGCAACAGTAACAAGGGTCAACCGCAGCTAAAGTTATTGTGGCGTCGGAAACGGTCCCGCCAACTACTGATTTCTGATTCGTAGGAATGTTCATGTAACTGGGAGCTCTGATTTTATATCTCACCGGGCGGTTACTACCGTCACTTCGCACATAATGAAAGACTTCACCCCGCGGAGCCTCGTGGCGACCAATCCCTTCTCCAGGAGGAATCTCCTTAACCTTTGCATCTATCTCGCCGCCCACTACTTTTAGCTTATCCAGACATTCTTTTATGATCTTCACTGATTCATACATCTCCAATATGCGTACTACAGCCTTGGCAAAGACATCTCCTTCCTCCTGAGTAATTACATCCCAATCAACCAGAGGGTAAGCGGCGTAAGGGTCGTCTCTTCTGACGTCTATAGCTACGCCTGAAGCTCGAGCAGTCGGTCCCAATGCTCCGTATCCCAATACATCCTCTTTTGTTAAGATTCCAACTCCCTTTAGCCTGGCGTGAATAACAGGGTCGTCCATAACTGCACCTTTAAACATATCAATAACCGGCAATAGTCCATCGGCCATTTTCCTAATCGCCGGGATATCGTCAGCTTGAATATCCCTCCTTACTCCCCCCACTTTCATCATTGCATAATGCTGGCGATTCCCTGTAATTTTTTCAAAAATATCGAGGACCGGCTCCCGGTATCTCCACGCCCACATCCATACTGTATTATAACCTATGAAATGGCCAGCTAATCCCAACCAGAGTAGATGCGAATGGAGCCTTTCCAGTTCAGCAACAATACTCCGAATATATAGTGCCCGTTCAGGGACTTCAATATCGCCTAAATCTTCAAGGGCATTTACAGAGGCAATGGGATGTGAAGTTGAACAGATACCACAAACACGCTCCACCAAAAAAAGTACCTGGTCGTAACTCTTTGATTCAGCAATCTTCTCAATTCCCCGGTGATTATATCCCAGCTCTATCTCCAGCTCTAAGACCTTTTCACCTTCCACAAGGAGCTTGAAAAATTCCGGTTCTTCTTGCAAGGGATGGTATGGGCCAACAGGAATAATTGTCCTCGCCATCTATTCTCTCCTGAGAGGATACTTTCCTTCCGGCCAATCTTCAAATAGGAGTAGCCTTTTCAAGTTAGGGTGATTTCTAAAATTGACCCCCAAAAGTTCATGTATCTCTCGCTCGATCCATTCCGCCCCCTTTATTATGGGGGTTATCGATTCTATTTCAGGATTGGCCCTATCAATTAGAGTACGTAAAGAAATAATTGTTCCCGAACTATCGAATGAGAAGTGGTAGAGTAGTTCTATATTCTTTCGAGTGTCTATCCCAGTGGCAGTCGCTAATCGTCCTCCCAGGTCATGGAACAAAAAATTGACCACTTCAGATATGTCTTCTGGAGCAAAGTCCATATATATTCGACGGGAAGACTTCTCAAAAACTTTGAGGATTCGAGTAGAAAATCTATCTTTTATTCTCGCCAAAATTTCTTCTGCCATCAAATTAGCCTTTCTTCAATGCCTTAATCAGTTTGACTACTCCCATAATTATTGCCTCTGGTTTCGGAGGGCAACCCGGGACATAAGCATGAATGGGAACAAGCCGATCGAAAGGTCCAGCCATGTTATAAGAGTCCCGAAAAATGCACATTGAACAAGCACAACAGCCAACTGCTATAACCAGACACGGCTTAGCCGCCTGCTCATAGAGTCTCTTTAACCTTACAGCCGCTTTATGCGAAATCGCCCCAGTAGCCAGTATCACATCCGCGTGACGAATGCTTCCCACCAGAAGGATGCCAAACCTTTCCAGGTCAAACCTGGGAGTCAATGCGTCGAGAATCTCTATGTCACAGTTGTTGCAAGAAGCGGCTGCAAAATGGAACACCCATATAGATTTGGTTAATGCCTTAGTCTTAAGATCCATCTCATTTCCCTAAGAATGCAATAATTACACCTATAACTGCAAGGATTGTCATCGGTCCCCAGAAAAATTTTATAGCCTGGTCAATGCGAAGTCGGGGATTGGTATTGCGGATTAAGATAATAAGTAGCAGAAGTAGAACATATTTTAATATGCCCAATAAAATGTGCCAACCTTCAAATATTATACCCCCCATGAATATAGCAACCAGAAAGATTGGCACTACAAACAACATCATCCAGCGTGTGAGTTTGTGAACAGCCAAAGCCACTCCAGAATACTCGATATAAGGGCCAGCTATTATCTCCGTTTCTGCTTCCGGAATGTCAAAAGGGACCAAAGCCAATTTTGCCTGCGTACAGATTATTGCCACAACAAACGCGATAAATCCAGACCAGGAATTGAGGAATATCCCATTTGACCATTGGTATTGCAGCAAATTGCCGAGTCTGATTACGCCACCCGCTTGAATAACCGGAATGAAAATAGCCAGAATAAACGGTAACTCATAGGCTAAAATCATTTTCATCTCGCGGGAAGCACCCAGCGAAGCCAAAGGATTCCCGGAAGCAAAACCACCCAGGATCACGCTTATAGAAGGGATGGCCAATAAATACATAACCACAATCAGGTCTCCCAGAAAAGTTTCTCCTGGCGAAATCATCACCAGCCAAAGTAGAGTAGAGACAATAGTCACTGCAGCCAATCCAAAGAGCGGGGAAATAAGAAAGGTCAGTTTCGAGCCTGCTTGAGGAACAATCGTCTCCTTACCCAAAAGCTTAACAAAATCGTAAAGTGGCTGGAGTATCGGCGGCCCCACTCTCCACTGCAATCTGGCGGTTAACTTTCGGTCAATCCAGCTAACAAATAACCCTACCAACGCTGTAAACAGGAAGCCAGGAAATACAATGAAATAAAATATGATCCTTGCCATTCTTACTTTCTTTCCCAGGAAATATAGTGAACTATTAAATTCTTTCCCAAAGCAAAGTAATTCTTATTTGGGTCTTCTTCAACCTCTTCGTATCTAATTATCTTCTCTGGACAAGTCTCTACACAAAGAGGGGGCTTCCCATTTGCCCGATCCAAGCAATAGTCGCAACTGGAAACGAGGTAGGGAATAACTTCAGGATAAATCGTTCCAAAAGGGCAGGCTATCATACAAGACCTACATGTCACGCAGCGCATATTATATCTTTTCAATATTCCATCCTTCTGTTTTTCCAGTGCGTCTTTCGGGCAGACCTTAACGCAGGGAGCTTCCTCACAATGCCTACAGATTAGAGCAAAATGTGCTAACTCTCTTAAACCGGTTATCCCATTATTGCCAGGATGGTAAAAATAACTGCAGGATACCGTACAGTCTCGACACTTAGAACAGCCTTCCAAATCAATAAACAATTTCTTCATATCATCTCAATCTTCAAGAGATAGCACGATTTGAAATCGTGCCTACAAAAATTCAGATCCTCCAATTGTAGGCACAAATTCAATTTGTGCAATTTATGAACAACACTTGCAATTTTAGAATTTTTAGCCAAAAATCGAAGATTGTAGGGGCGACATTTATGGCGCCCCGATTGAAAATCGGGGTTAGATGAATCGAACCCCTACAAGCAAAAAATTGTCAGCGAGCGAACCAAATCCCGAGCTACAGCCAGATATCCGGGACATCTTTTATCAAATCGTATTTGAAAACCGGACCATCTTTACAAACATAGTACTTGCCTAACGCGCAATGCCCACATTTGCCAAGACCACATGACATATTCTTCTCCATAGAAAGGTAGATATTCTCGGGTTTATATCCTAAATCCATCAGCTTTAGTGTACCGAATTTCATCATAATTGGAGGTCCGCAAACCACAGCCACAGAATTTCTTAAATTCATCTCGATTTTGTCGAGAAGGACAGTCACCAATCCTTCGGTCTCATTCCATTCGGGAGTTGCTTTATCGACGCTCCTTAAGATATTCAATTTCTTCTGTTTCTGCCATTCAGGAAAGGCATACTTATAAACTATGTCTTCGGGAGTCTTCGCCCCATAACAGAGAACTATCCGTTTAAATCTGTCTACATTCTTAAGAAGAGTCAGAAGCAAAGACCTGAGAGGTGCCATACCCACTCCACCGCCAAGAATGAGAACTTCCTTATTGTAGAAATCGTCGAAAGGATATCCACGGCCATAAGGGCCTCGAATGCCTACAATTTCTCCTTCTTCCATCTCATGCAATTTGCCGGTTAAAAGTCCAGCCTTCATTACGGTTAGTTCTATCCTTTGAGTTTCATAGGGAGAGGAAGATGGGGTAAACGGCGCCTCACCAACTCCCGGAATAGTTAATTGAACAAATTGACCAGTTTCGAACTTGATTTCTCGCCCGGGCTTTAAGACGAAGGTCTTTATATTAGAAGTCTCATCAATAATCCTCTCAAGTTTCGCTTCAACTGGTAAATAGGGATTCTCTACCATTAACTTTTATCCCTTTCTTCATCCAATTTCTTTATCACTTCTCTTTTATCTATTTTTCCCTGACAGGTTTCCACACAGCGGCCACAGCCTGTACAGGCCACAAGCCCAAAATTTTCTGGCCTGTATTCGTACTTACATAAATATCTGTTCCTCAACCTTTCATATAATTTTGCCCGGGGATTGATGCCGGCAGCAACCCTGGCGAATCCTGTATGCTGGCATGAGTCCCAAAACTTAACTTTCGGGAATTTACCCCCGTCTTTTGTCTCCACAAGGAGAAAACAGTAACAGGAAGGACATATGTTAGTACAGGCTCCACATTCCACACAGGTTTTGGCTGTCTCTTCCCAGACGGGCGAGGTGTATTCCTCCTTTACAATAGTTGGGAAGGGTCTTGAGGTCTTGAATTCCCTGTTCATATCTAACACGCTCTCTCTCGCTTCTTTTCTCTTCTTTTCTCTCCTTTCCATTAAGTCCGAGGTCACATCTTTCAAATCTTCTCTTATAGGAGCGATAAAGCTTTCACCTTTTGGGGACCCAACTTCGAGCAGGAATCCAATATCTACAGGAGAGAGGTTTAAGTCGAATCCCCCTTCCGGGAAAGGATTGTTGTCCAAAAGAGCACAAAAACAAGTGTCTTTCGGTTGGTAACAATCGGAGGAAACAATAAGGGTCTTATCTCTTCTCTCTTTATAAAAAGGGTCTACAAATTCTCCTTCCAAAAAGACCTTATCCATAACTGAAAGCGCCTTGAGGTCACAGTTTTTAACTCCCATAACTATTGTCTTCTCTGGCTGGGAAATAACCTCTGTCACCCTTTCCTGAGGTAAGGAGAAGAAGGTCTTAAGAGGTTGAACTGCTCGATAAGTACCATAGAGGGTCTTGCCAACATTTTCCGGAGTTAGCACCCGATAGGCCAGGTCGCTAAAAACTTCTTGTGGAGCATAGATTCGATAAGTTTTCAAAATCTGTTCCAGAAATTTTTCCCAATCCACTCTACTTATATAAAATTTCATATTCATGACCCAGATGGCTTGTGAATTTTTTCACAAGCTCACCCAAAAAATTTAAAAACTAACTATGAGCTCTGATTGTACAAAATAAGTCAAGCAAGTGTCAAGGAAATCTTGACAGGTCTAGAGAAAGTATTGGTTCCTCGACCCGGAACTGGAGCGACTAAAGGATTTCCGGAGTTTTCTTTTACTTAGTCAAGAAGCAGCTAAGGCACTGTAGCTCTGTAGATAAATCTATATTTCTTAATTTCAAGCCTTCCGGCACAGCTATTTTGTAAGGAGCAAAGTTTAATATCGCCTTCACGCCTGAGCGGACTAGAATGTCAGCAACCTGCTGGGCGGAAAAATAGGGTACAGCGATGATTGCGATTTTTATCTTTCTCTCCTTTACTACTCTTGGGATCTCTTTCGTATCCAGAATTCGCACTCCCTGCCAGGTCTTTCCTATCTTCGTCGGCGAGTTATCAAAGATGACTGAAATTTCGAATCCGTGTTGTCGGAATCCAGGATAGGCCGAGAGCGACCTCCCTAAATTTCCGGCACCAACAATTGCTACGGGCCACCTTCTGTTTAACCCCAAAATCTTTTCCAGCTCCTTAGAAAGTTTCCTCACGTTGTAGCCTTTTCCTCGAGAACCAAAATGGCCGAAGTAGGCAAAGTCTCGACGTACTTGAGCGGGCTTAAAGTGCATCTTTTGTCCTAACCCTTCTGATGTAATAAGTGGCCTCCCTCTTCTTGCCAGAGACCTGAGGTAACGGGAGTATATAGAAAGACGATTAATTGTGTTTTCTGGTATTTTAGCTACTCTCATTCTTTCCCCAAATACGCTATTTTATATAGAATCCCTACAAAGAAGGCTCCACCGATCATGTTTCCAATGGTCACCGGAATTAAGTTCTTGACCAAAAAACCGCCCCAGCTAAGATTTGCTAAATCAAGGCCTGTCTTAGTTGCCACTACCGTACTTTTTAGAAAAATCCCCATAGGTATGAAATACATATTAGCTATGCTGTGTTCAAATCCCGAAGCAACAAAAGCCATAATCGGGAAGTAAATACCAAATATCTTTCCTACTACTGAATTACTGCTCATGGCTAACCAGACTGCCAAACACACCAGCCAGTTGCAGCCAATTCCCCTGAACAGCGCTTCCCACCATCCTATATTACATTTAGACCAGGCAATTTCCATTGCTTTAATACCTACTCCCATTTCTCCAGCTTTCCAGAGGCCGGCCCCAAACATAATTCCCACCAGTACCAGGGACCCTACGAAATTGGCAAAGTAAACCCAGAACCAATTCTTCACCATTTTTATATGCGCAACCTTGCCACCGGCCAAGCCAAGTGCCATCAAGCAGTTACCTGTAAAAAGTTCTGCTCCTCCAATAACTACCAGCATCAGCCCTACGCTAAAAACGCTGCCAGCCATAAATCTCGCCATTCCACTTCCCAGACGTTCACTCATATCATACGTAACTATCGTTGAAAGCTCAGCACCAAAACCTATGTAAGCACCGGCAAGCATTCCCAGAATTACTAACTGAAGCCATGATAATTTACACTTGGCTTGGGCGCTCTCTGATACCAGTTCCGCAATTCTTCTTGGTAGATTATACCCTTCCATTTGACCTCCATCTGCTATTTCTTTTTATAAGCTTCCAGATAGTTATCACAATATATCTGTTTCCCCATCAGGAGTTCAGCAGTAATCATACTGTTCATTAAATCGCTATCTAAGGGGTCCAGAATTGCTGCATCCAGGCCACAGGCAATAGCCATTGCCAGGTAAGTTCTGTTAACCAGAGAACGATCGAGTGTCTTCTGGGAAACATTACTAAGCCCTAAAATCGTCCTTGGTGGAGGGTCGCATAGAAGCTTACACTGTCTAATTGTCTCCAAGACTTCCCTGGAATGGTCCTGTGCCACATTGACTGGAAGAATTACACCGTCTATGTATAGTTCGTTCATATCTATCCCATATTCCTGAGCACTGGTTACAATCTGAACAGCGATTTCTGCTCTACTCTCTGCGGTTTGAGGGATTCCACTCTTATTCATGGTTAAGCCAATTATGGAAGTATTGTATTTCTTAGCCAAAGGAAGAAGCCTATCCATTTTTTCTTTATCTCCAGAAGTAGAGTTTATGATAGCTTTATTCTTACACAATTTAAGTCCAGCTTCCATCACCTCAAATTTTGTTGTATCAATCGCCAAAGGCACATCAGTAACCTCGCCAACGGCGGTAACCAGCCACTCCATAGTTCTTAGAGGATTTTCAGCTCCCGGACCGACATTGACATCCAGCGCATCTGCTCCTGCTCTAATCTGCTTCCGAGCCAATTCCTGTATAGTAGCCTTATCACCATCTTTTATTGCCCTGGCTACATCGTTAAACATACCATTAATTCTCTCCCCAATCACAAACATTATTTTTCCCTCCAGAACGTATTTTAAAGCCTTTTCCCTCTACCCGTGCCTCATATTCCCTTTCGGGAGGAATCCATGGATTTCCGAAATCCCTAGGAAAACAAGGATGATTACATCTTTCCCTTGGGGGAAGACTCCAGCCAATTTTGCACGGTTAAAACCGTGCCTACAAATCTCCTTACTCTTGTAGGCACAGATTCAATCTGTGCAAGTTCTTTATTATTTTTTCATCAATTCTTTAATGGTCTTCTTGACGCTCTCTATTGCTTTGGGGTGGCACATTACCAGGATATCTGCTCCTGCCTGAAGATAGCTAACAGCAGTAGTAGCTTCCCAGAGTGGCCCCCTCGATGCTATTGGTCCCCACTCTGGAATCTCTTCTTCAGAAGCTTTAGCTTCTTTAGTCCTCCATACTTCCTGTCCCACGAAATTTACCATGGGCATGGACATCATCCTATCCCCTTGCAGAGCTGCCAGATGGCTACGCTCCATTATAGAATAGGTATATTCCAGACCGTAGCCCAGGGCTCCGGTGGCATGGTGCATAACAATCTTTTCCAGAGGAAAACCCATATCGGATATAAGAATGTTTAATTGCTTGGCCAGGTTAATATCAATAGGAGATTCCGCAATTATTGAATGTCCTCCGCTTTGACAGGCTGCAGTTATCGTCTTGTAGTTTGCCTGGACCGCTATGCCCACCAGGCAGTTCTCTCCACGAGCGGCTTCAGTAACTGCGGGAATAACTTCGGTATCTCTTTCCGCCTGATTACAACCTATAATCATTAAAGGCACAGATACCGCTTTCAGAATTCTCTTGGCCGTATGGGCAGCTTCTTCAGGCGAGCTATTTTTGGTGTCAGGGCTCGTTGAAGCAAGACGCAGACATAGGAAATTCGCTCCATACTCATTCACACATTTCTTCGCCCACTCTACCGGGTCAGCGAGCACATCACCAAATGGCTCCTTTAACACAGCTGGCCAATCGGGAGGCTCCATATCCCAGACTTCCATAGCGATTGCAGGCGGATTAGGTATGACTCCTTCAAAATGGAGAAACGATAGAGTAGTGGCTCCTCCGACTTTAATAGCCGAACCCCTCGTTCCACCTTCCCTTTCTATTGCTCCAATAGTTACCTCATTGACCCTACTTACCCACTTTTCAGTAGCCTTTTCCAATTTTCTACTCCTATATTTCCTCTTCGTGCTCGGAGGGGAACCCCCTCGCCTTTACCCTCTCCCCAATGGGAGAGGGAAATAAACGGAGATAATTATATCTTCAACCTTTTCATCAATCTGCCAACTGCTTGGAAAGAAAGAGATTCCGCTGGAAGAGATAGAAGACCTTCGTATTTTTCAGAAGCCTCAAGGATCAAAGGGTCCTCGGGGATACTTTCCGCCAGCGGTAATCTATCAGGAACGCTTCCGAAAACGAGGGAAGATATTTCCTTCGATTCCTGCGTCCGATTGATAATCAGATACGTCTCTTTTATTTTTAGCTTTGCCTTGAGCGCGATGTTGTAAATTCTCGCCGCAGAAGTGATGCTTACCAAAGTGGGTTCGCTGGTAATAAGCAATACATCCACATGGTCGGTTGTTCTCCTACTCAAATGCTCCATTCCAGCCTCATTATCCATGACTACATATCTGTATTGCTTAGAGATTTTGGACAGATATTGCCTGAGAAGATTATTAACTGCACAGTAGCAACCAGGACCTTCCGGCCGCCCCATTACCAGAAGGTCAACCTTATCGCCTTCAACCAGACACTGGTGCAAGCGATAATCGAAAAAATCGGGTTTGGACATGCCTGAAGGAACTTCTTTAGCCAGAACCCCCTCTCGTAGATCGGCTATAGTCTCTCCATATTTCATGCCCAGCCCCACATTTAGATTTGAATTAGGGTCAGCATCAACTGCCAGAACTGGTCCCTTATCTTCTCTGATGAGGTGAAGTATAATCAGAGTGGCTAAGGTCGTCTTACCACTTCCGCCTTTCCCTGCTACTGCAATGCTAAAAGCCATAACTGACCACCCTCAAAAAGCTCTAAAAAGCCGTTCATCAAATTGTGGTTCTAACTTGAAAAAAAGATTGCTTTTGCGAAACTTTTAGGAACCTATCAAATTCTTACAAATTTCTTCACGCTGGGGAAGAGGCCTATATCTGTGTGAGGCAAGAACAGAGAAGCAGTATAGTTATTCATAAATTCTGGGTCTGTGCTTAGGTCGATGTAGGTCATCCTCCCAGCAATCTTCTCCGCCTTCCTCATTGCTTCCTGAGAAAGCAGACACATTCTTGTTCCGGCGATTGCGCTATTACCAATAAAGGTAAATTTTTCTACGGGGAGGTCGGGCAGAAGTCCAATCATAATTGCTTTCTCCACATCCAGAGCTGTTCCCAGTCCGCCGGCAATCAGCACATGTTCCAAATCTTGAAAACCCAAGCCCACCCGTTTCAAAAGAACCTCAGCTCCAGAATAGATTGCTCCCTTCGAGTGTATCAAGTTCTTTATATCCGTCTCAGTTACAACAATGTCCTGTCCCACAGCAGACTTCTTCGCCTCTGCCAAGAGAAACTCCAGGCCATCCTCTCCTTCTTTTATTCGCTTCGATGTTCCAGGAATGAGCTTACCTGCTCTATTAAGTCTACCACTTTTAAGGAGCTCAGCCACACAATCAACCAGCCCGGCACCGCATATGCCCTTGGGTTTCTCTTCTCCAATCGTGTGGAGATTGACGGTATCCCTGGAAGTATCTATTTTCACTCTCTGTATAGCTCCCTTCATGGCACGAATCCCCCATTTTATCCCTCCACCTTCAAAACACGGACCAGCAGAAGTCGAACAGCAGACCAACCAATCTCTATTTCCCAGGACTACCTCACCATTTGTACCCATATCTATAAATAGTGCCAGGTCTTGCATATCATCTAATCCCGAAGCCAAAACCCCGGCTGTTATATCCCCACCAACATAGCTACTGACTCCGGGGATGCAACACAGAAGCCCTCTCGGATTGATCTTAATTCCTGCCTCGGCAGCCCTTATCACAGGAATGAAATTGGCAGTGGAAACGTAAGGCGCTTTCCGTAAATATTCTGGAGGAACCCGCAACAAAAGGTGAATCATTGTTGTGTTACCGGCACAGGTAACACCATCAATGTCGTTAAGAGTTAAGTTGTGCTCCAGAACCATTCCCAGAATGAGATTATTAATTGCATCTATTACCAAATGATGCAACCTTTCCAGCCCATCTTCTTCCTGAGCAAAAATTATTCTGGAGATAACATCTTCGCCAAAATCAACCTGAGGATTATAGCAAGCTTTTGCGCTCAGTACATGGCGCTCTGTCAGGTTGACCAGATAAGCCACTATTGTGGTTGTCCCAATATCCACCGCCACGCCGTAGTTTTTACTAGTTGTATCCCCGGGCTCAACTAAAACCACTTCGGTGGTCTCGTTTCTATTACCGAGAGTGACAGTTACTTTCCAGCCACTGTCTCTGAGAAGTTTGCTCAATTTTTTAATATTGGATAATCCCATCTGCATAATTGGGATTTCCCGTCCTTTTCTGATCTCCGTATAAACCCGTTCCAGATCTCCAACATTATCTTCCAGGGTAGGGGGA